>DASYZB010000058.1 GCA_035946615.1 Verrucomicrobiia bacterium | reverse complement strand
CGAAGGTATTTTAAAGTCACCCAGAGGACCGCTCCTGTGAGTTGGAAAGCTCTTGAAAGCAGCAAAACCGCGCAACACTGCGGAAAACTAAGGTCTGAACCTCCAATAACCTCCCATAAATTAGCGCCAAAATGTCAGCTCGTGTTTATAGCTGCCTTCATGGCCGGCGCATGTCTTTGGTCCTGGGGATGAATAAAGCCCCATCTTCAAACCCTTGCTGTGGACGTAATCGGTTAGGGCCTTCATATCGGGGAATTTCTTGTTGGACATCACGTTGCCGCCGGCGTCGCGTCCCGCTTCCCAGCAATCATCGATATTGATGAAAGTCCAGCCGTGATTGATCAAACCGCTGCTGACCATCGCGTCGGCCGCCGCCCGCACTTTGTCTTCGCTCACATCGCATCCGAAACAGTTCCAACTATTCCATCCCAGCGGCGGGGTCAGGGCGATCGTGTCGCCGCAAACGATTTTCAGCGGGCGAGCGGCTGTCCCGAGCGCATTGGCGGCCTTGAGATTAACGGTGTAAATGCCCTTTTCTTTCAGTCCACCCGTGATTCGACCGGTTTGCGGGTCAAGTTCGAGCCCTGATGGGAGGTTTTCGGCGCTGAAGGTCATGGGCCTCTGGCCAGTAGCCGCTATCGTAAACAGAAACGGCGCTCCGGGACGCACCCCGAACACCCGGGCGCCATTGATGCGGGGGTTGGGGCCGGATTTGGGCGTCAAAACCACCGCTGGTTGGCGCGCCGGGGCAACGGCTTGAGGTTTGCCCGAGGCCATGACGATGCTGGCGTCAGCCCAATCCGCGTGGTCGTAATTAATGTCTGCTCCGCCATCCACAAAGAGCACCAGCGTTTTCATCCCGCGCAGAGGCACCGAAACTTTTTTGGCACGATCTCCGCCATGCAATTCGCCGCTTTGCCAGAGCAGCTTCCTGTCTCCAATCACTTTGAACGTCACGCTGCCTTTCTCACCCACTTCATCGTCCACACCTACAACGGCCATGAAAGTTTCGGCAGTCCCGCCCAGGGCGATACGAAAGGTGCTGTTGGCGTGCGTGCCCACGCCGTGGTCGTAGCGCTTGCCATCCAGAAAGAGGGGATGGCCATCGACGGATTTGTTTGCGCGCGGTTCACCCCAGCCTTGCTCGATGTACTGCAGGTCCAGGGTTTCCAAGCCGAATGTTTGCGCCCGGACCGGCAGCGCCAGCCCGGTGAAAAGAGCCGTCAGTGCAAGGATTCTCTTCGCCTTCATCGCCTTCATTGTATTCCTTTTCTTGCTCGATACCCCGGCATACTGGGAGGACCGTGGGATGGACTACACACAGAGGGACCCCTCTCCCCTCCCGAAGGGGAGAGGGAGAAGCATCGGGGGATTAAGGATGTAGTTCATGTTAGGGACTACTCAATAACGACCCGCACACTCCATCGGAGTGGTCGAATCGGATGGGGAATATTCAGCACACGCTCGTTCGATACCGTTGACGACCATGGGGCCGGGACGAAGGAGGGCATCAGTGGTTATGCCGTCCTCCGCTGCAATGGCAACCGCACGAGCCGGGGCTGGCGGCGTTGCATGCAGATGCTTCGCCAGGGTTGGCTGCGGCCGCAGAAGCAAATACTGAAAGCTTCTTCGAGAGCTTGGTCGAGCCGCAATGAGGACACTGTGCGCCCTTCCATTTGCTGGACCGCACCAGGAGTTCGCTGTCCCGTTTGCACTTGTCGCAATGAAATTCGTAAATCGGCATGAGTCGCAAGGTAGCGAGCGGGGCAAAAAGCTCAAGCGCGAAGACTGGCCCCCTTTGGTTCACCGGGAAGTTGCTGATCAGAGACTCCTTACGTCGTCTCCTACAAGTCGTCTCCTACAAACTTTTGGCGGCCACTCTGGCGGCTTGGATGAACGCTCTGACTTTGGCCGCGTCTTTTCTTCCGGGCTCCCTTTCAACTCCGGTTGATACATCCACTCCGTAAGGCCGCATGCGACGCACGGCTTCGGCAACGTTTTCAGGAGTCAACCCGCCGGCCAGAAAGATTGGCTTGCCCCATCGCATTGCCGGCAGGGCCAGCTCCCAATTAAAGGTTGCCCCTGTGCCGCCCGGTTTGCCGGCAACACAAGTGTCCAGGAGCCAGGCCTCAGTCGGATAGCTGCGGAGCGGTTCCAGCGACGAGGCGTCCCGTATGCGGAATGCCTTCATGCTCATCAATCCGAACTGATTGCAGTAATCGGGCGGCTCATCGCCATGGAACTGCAACAGGCTCAGCCCGCATACATTAACGGCCCGGAACACCTGCTCGACAGGGGCATCGACGAAAACTCCCACCTTCATAATGAAAGGGGGCAATTGGCGGATGATCGCGGAGGCGGCTTCAAGCGAGACACGACGCGGGCTCGATTCACAAAAGACAAAGCCCAGCGCATCAGCTCCCGCCTCCGCTGCCGCTAAACCATCCTCGACATTAGTGATGCCGCATATTTTGACTTTAACTTCCATTCGCTCTCTCAGCATCCCATTCACAGGCCGGAACCACAAATCTTTTGAGTATCCTTCGGGACAGTTCACGGGCAAATTCCCGCTCCATGCGAAAAGGGCAGCGCTACGCCAGCACAATGATGCGTACCGATGCGCCCGAGTTGTTTCGGGCGGCACTCAAGCGGGCGGCGCAGTTGCTGCAGGCGGGTGAGGTGGTCGCGGTGCCGACCGAGACGGTCTATGGACTGGCGGCCAACGCGCTCGATGCCCAGGCGGTTTCACGGATTTTTAATGTAAAGAACCGTCCCGCGCACAACCCTTTAATTGTCCACGTCGCCAGTCTTTCAATGGCCAAGAGCTGTGTCGCGCAGTGGCCGCCCCTCGCTGCAAAATTGGCCCGCGCCTTTTGGCCCGGGCCTCTGACCCTGGTGCTGCCACGGGCCAGGAGCATTCCAGACGAGGTCACGGCCGGCGGGCCCACCGTTGGGATTCGCTGGCCGCGCCACTCTTTTATCCAGGCCCTTATCCGATACTGCGGTTTCCCATTGGCAGCGCCCAGCGCAAACCCTTCCAATCAGATTTCCCCGACGCGGGCGGAGCATGTGCTCAGAGCGCTGGGTGGAAAGGTTCCGCTGATTGTAGATGGCGGACCGGCTCAAGTGGGCATTGAATCGACGGTGCTGGACATCACCGCCTCTCCGCCTCGCCTGTTGCGTCCCGGGATTATCCATGAAGAAGCCCTGCTGGCGGTCACAGGCCGGCTCGCGCGAGGCCCCAGCCGGGCCGCTCTTACGCGCAGCCCCGGCCTGCTTCGCAAGCACTATGCGCCCCGCGCCCGACTGGTCATTTGGCGGTGGCAGGATGAAGGGGAATTGCGAACTCGAAGCATTGAGTCCGGCATCAGGCCGCATAAAATCCATGTCCTCGCCCATACGCGCATCCCTTCAGGAAAGGACTTCGCGCGTCTTTCCGTCATGCCTCGCGATGTTCAGGCCTTTGCGCGGGCGCTCTACTCCGAATTACACCGGTGCGACGACGCCGGGGCGGAGTTGATTATTGTCGAGGCCTTGCCGTATAAAAGTGAATGGCAGGCGATTGCGGATCGTCTGAAAAGGGCGGCGGCCCCTTGACTATTTATTTGGCCGCGGTTCGACGTGGCAGTGTGAAACAATTGGACTCGTTGCAGTGTCTGGATCGGTGAGCGGCTGGCCGTTCGCTCGCTTTTATTCGGTGCGGCACTGTGGGCGACTGCGCTCGTCTAAGCCCAATGGACGGGCTGGCAGGTTGCGTTTCGGCTTGTCGCGCCGTGGGCAATAAGGTTTGTTTGACGAAATGGATTGAATTCTTCAATCTTTGCACAAAATGAGACTGCTTAGAATCTGGTTGGCTTTGGCTCTGTTCGGCACTCTGGCGCCTGCGCAGACGAACGCTCCAATTGAAACCCGGCGCTTATCGTTGCAAGATTGCATCGAGCTGGCGTTGAAACACAACCTCGACCTGCAGATCGACCGCTACAATCCACAAATCGCCCTGTTCACTTTGAACCAGGCCTACGGCGGTTTTGACCCGACTCTCTCGATATCGGGCCAGCACGATCACAGCGAAAGCGGACGCCAACTGCTGGCCGGCGGCTTTATCATCCCTTCGGCCTCAAGCGATGATAACCGGTTCAGTTCGGGCCTCACCGGCGCCTCCCCCATTGGCACGACATACAGCTTTACGGGCAGCGCCATTGACACCTACGGCGCCAGCGGCGGCTCCGACTTCCGCAACAGCGTGGGGTCCGCCTCCTTCAGCCTCACCCAACCTTTACTGAAGAATTTTTGGATTGACAGCAACCGACTGACGATTCGTGTGGCCAAGAACCGCCTGAAGTACTCCGAGCTATTACTCAAGTTGCAGATCATGCAAACGGTGACGGCGCTCGAGCAGGGCTATTACGACCTCATCTATTCCCGCCAAAACGTGGTGGTGCAGCAGAAAGCGGTTGAATTGGCCGAGCGCCTGGTGCAGGAGAACAGGAAACGACTCGAGGTCGGCGCGCTGGCTCCGCTGGATTTGCAATCCGCCGAGGCCCAGGCTGCCTCGAGCCGGGCTGCGGTTATTGCCGCACAAATCCAGGCCGACACCCAGGCGCGCGTGCTGAAACAGCTCATCACCGACCAGTACCGCGAGTGGGCTTATATTGCCCTGGAGCCCTCCGGTACGCTCACTGCCCCGCCGCCGGTGGTGAATTTGCAAGACAGTTGGAACAAAGGGCTGAGCGAGCGGCCAGACCTGCTGCAGGCCCGCCTCGATGTCGAGCGCCAGGGTATCCAACTCAAATACGACCGCAACCAGCTTTACCCCGAGCTCGATGCCTTCGGCACCTACGGTTACAATGGTACCGGCCCACAGTTCAGCGACGCCTTTTACGATATGCAGTTGTTCGATCGGCGCTTTTACACTTACGGTGGCAGGATCAGTGTGCCACTGACCAACATCCGGGCCCGCAATGCTTACCGTTCGGACAAGGCCAACCTGCAACAGCTTGTCCTAACGCTCAAAAAACAGGAACAAGCTATCATGATCCAGATTGATAACGACGTGGGAACCATCCGCGCCAATTTTGACCAGGTCCAGGCTACGCGCACGGCCCGCGAGTACGAGGAAGCAGCCCTGGATGCTGAGCAGAAAAAACTCCAGAGTGGCAAGAGCACCACTTATACCGTGCTCCAGGTCCAGCGCGACCTCACGTCGGCGCGCGGCAGCGAAATCCAAGCCCTGGATACCTATAATAAGAGCCTCTCGCAGCTCAGCATAGATGAAGGCTCGACACTCGACCGGCTTGGCATCGATCTGGAAGTAAAATAATCCATGGCGCTTGCCTCCCCCCTTCGATCGCGCGTGAGCGTGGCAGGCAAGTTCTTCCGGTTGGACGACCAGAAGTTCTACGTCAAAGGGTTGACCTATGGACCCTTCCAGCCCGACCCAACCGGCCAACTGTTCGCCTCACCGGAGCAAACCGCAAAGGATTTCGAGCGCATCCGGCTCATGGGCGCCAATGTGGTGCGCCTTTATCAGCCTCCACCCCGCTGGCTCCTCGATCTGGCCATCGAGCACAAACTGAAGCTGTTCGTCGATATCCCCTGGAATTCCCACTTGTGCTTTCTGGATTCAGCCAGCCAGCGCGAGGCCGCCTGCCATGCCATTCGCCGCGCCGTCTTCGCCTGCGCGCGGCACCCGGCCATCTTCGCATACAGCGTCGCCAACGAGCTTTCGCCCGATATCCTGCGCTGGAGCGGCGCCAGAGCCGTGGCCGATTTCATCGACAGTCTCATCCAGGAAGGACGCCGGGTCGATCCCGATGCCCTGTTTACCTTCGCTAATTTCCCGCCTACCGAGTTCCTGCGGCCCCAAGGCCCCGACTTCCTCTGTTTCAATCTCTACCTCCATCAGCGACCCGCCTTCAGCGGCTATCTGGCGCGGCTGCAAATGCTTGCCGAATCCAAGCCGCTGCTGCTAGGAGAACTTGGGGTGGACTCCCTGCGCGAAGGCGAGCCGCGCAAAGCCGAGATGCTCTCGTGGCAAATCGAAGGAACCTTTCGCGCCGGGCTCGCGGGGGCTGTCGTTTTCAGTTACACCGATGATTGGTGGCGCGAGGGCGAGCACGTCGAAGGCTGGCAGATGGGGCTGACAACGCCGCAACGCGAGCCCAAGGAATCTGCCCGGAGGGTCGAGCGCGCCTTTGGGGCCGCTCCTTATTTCCCCCTGCCCCGCTATCCCAAGGTCTCGGTAATCGTGGCCAGTTACAATGCCGAGCGCACTCTGCAAACGTGCCTCGAATCCCTTGAACGTCTCAATTATCCTGATTATGAGGTCATTCTTGTCGATGACGGCTCGCGCGATACTACCCGGCAGATTGCCTTCCTCCATCCGGCCGTCCGCTATATTGAGCACGAGAAGAATCTTGGGCTGTCGGTGGCGCGCAATTCGGGCCTGGGGATTGCCACCGGGGAAATCGTCGCATTCACCGACGCCGATTGCCGTGCGGATGAGGACTGGCTCTACTACCTGGTTGGTGGATTACTTGACGGCGGTTTTGAAGGCATCGGCGGACCTAACCTGATGCCGCCGGAAGACTCATCGCTGGCCGCTGCGGTCCTGGTCTCTCCAGGAGGCCCGGCTCACGTCATGCTGACGGACCGCCAGGCCGAGCACATCCCGGGCTGCAATATGGCCTTCTTTAAAGACGCCATTGATGAGGTGGGCGGCTTCGACCCCATTTTTCACCAGGCAGGCGACGACGTGGACCTGTGCTGGCGCCTGCAGCAAGCTGGTTTTAAGCTCGGGTTCAGTTCCGGCGCGTTTGTCTGGCATTACCGCCGCTCGACGTTGCGGGAATACCTGAAGCAACAGCACGGCTATGGGGAGGCAGAAGCGCTCCTGGTCCGCAAGCATCCCGGGTACTTCAATTGGTTTGGCGGCAGCCTGTGGCGTGGCCGGATTTACGCCACCTCAAACTCCGGCCTGCTCCTGCGCGCGCCGATGGTTTACCGCGGCCTGTTCGGAAGCGCTGGATTCCAATCCCTTTACGCCTCTCAACCGGCGCTCAGCCTGATGCTGTGCACCACGCTGGAGTATTACCTGCTGGTGGTTGTGCCGCTGTGGATTCTATCGGCCGTTCTTCATCATCTGCTCCCGCTAGCCATCACCGCGTTGCTCCTGCCGCTGGGTGTCTGCGCGGCGGCGGGGGCCCAGGCCTCGCTGCCCAAGGCAAAAAAACGGCCTTGGTCGCGGCCCCTGGTGGCGCTGCTGTTTTTCCTCCAGCCCATCGCGCGCGGCTGGGCTCGGTATCAGGGCCAGTTGCTGGTGCGGCCCGCTCCCCTGGCAGCCCGCCAGACCCTCGATTCGATTGCGTTACGCGACAGCCATCAGCCACTGAACGAAACGGATTACTGGAGCCCCGCGCCGGTCCATCGGCTTGCATTCATCGCTGAGGTCCTTGGGCGCCTCGAACAGCAAGGTTGGCCGCATAAAGCCGACATCGGCTGGTGTGATTACGATGTCGAGATTTATGGCGGGCGTTGGACCAGCCTCCAGCTCGTCACCGTTGTCGAAGACCACTCACGCGATTACCATCTGCTGCGCTGCCGGCTCCGAGGCCGCTGGTCGCTCCCCGCCCGTGCCGCCTTTGCCCTTCTGGCCGGCGTCGAGTTGCTCGCGCTCGGATTTTTCGGTCGGGGCCTGACTTGGCTGTGGCTCATCCTCCTGGCCCTTCCCCTGCTGGCATGGTTGTTCAGGCGCCAGCAGCGCAGCCTTCAAAGCCTCCTGATTGTGTTTCTGGACGAGTTGGCAAAGCAATGGAAGCTGGCTAAGCCCGCGCCCCCCGCATCCCCTCCGCGCCCCGAGACTATCCCAGCCGGTCCTTCCCCTTTTGCGCCCGAAACCAGGCAGCGCGATAGTGGTGGGTTCCCTGCTCCGCAAGAAAAGCCCCCATCGCCTGCACAAGAAGACACCCGAAATGGTTCAGGCGGGTGACGGATTCTGCGACGCCCCAGGCGCGGCCTTGCGGATATTGGGCCGAATACGCGCGGACTCATTGCCCGTAGCCCACTGAATACCGCCCAGGAGAAGCTTTTTGAAGACGGGGTTGGTCCAGACGTCTTCACGATGCCCCATGCTGGTGTAGAAGACGCGCCCGCGCCCGTGATGGCGCGCCCAGGTCTCCGGATAAGGCGGCCGTTGGTACATCGCCCCTTTCATCCCGTGGGTATCCTGGACCAGGATGACATGAAGGTCAGGCGCGAAATTCTTCAGTGAGTACCACTCCTCGAGCGGGCCGAAGTCCTCCGAAAAACCCTCCATGCCGGGGAAATGCATGTCGATAGGAATGATCCGTGACTTTTGCTGAGCGCCATGGATGATGAACTCCCCCCCCAGCATGGCGATATACGGGTCCATCTGGCCGGGCAAGTCGTCCTTATAGCGGGTGTCGGCGTGCTCATAGTTCGGACTATGGAAGGTGTCGGAAGCGCAGTGGGAGCCGATAAAACCTTTGCCATTGTGAATAGCATCCAGAAAGGCTTGCTTGCCTTCGGGGCTCATCGGCGGGTTCTTATCATTGCCATCCTTGGTCAAATCTCCGGTGGTGACAAAGAAATAGGCGTCGAATTGCTCCAAGTACTGCGGATTGAACAAACTGCCGTCCTTGGAGAATGTGAATTCAACGTTTTGCTCCGGCCCCCATTCCTGCAGCAATTTTTCCGCGAAGCTCAACTCGCCACCGTGCCGGTGAATGACGCTGTGTTCGAACCCGGAGGATTTGGAGAAGAAGAGGACCTTTCGTTTCTTGGGGCTGGCTGCCGCATTGAGCGCAGAGGGGAAGAGACTAAAGGAAGCCGCTGCCAAGCTGGCGCGGACGAGCATTTCACGTCGATTGAATTGTTTCATACGCCAACAATGGGCCGCTGGCTTTCGGAGATCAAGCGCCAATCTGTGCTCTACCTGAAGATGGACCGGAGCAGGTCCGCCACGGCAGAAATGCCCAGGCGCATGTCGTCGCACCTCGTGGCGCCGAACAAGCCGCGGGGATTCGAAGGGTCCATGGCACCGTCCCAGGCCCCGGCAGCCCGGGTGGCGCTTAGCTCGCGCTTGCGCTGCTCCAAATCCTCGATCTCGCGCTGGCGCGAAGCTTCGAGCCCGCCGCCACGAATGAATTCCACAATGCGCCGCAACTCATCTTTATCGAACCACGTGCCGTGGGCTTTGCATACCTCCACCACCACATTGGAGTAATGCGCGAAGTTGATCCGGTTCATCAATTGGTGGCAAACTGGGCATGGGAGGTACCGCACGGCCTGGTCCATAGCAATGGACTGGATGGGCTGAACCGAGCCGGGCATGCCGAGCACGGCCGCCTGCTGCTCGCGATCGGCGCAGATTTGGTCTAATGAGGCCGCATCGACCCAGAACCCTTCGCATTTCTCGCATTCGAGCAGCTTGGCTCGGCCAACCGTCACCGCTTTCAACTCGAGCCGGCAACGCGGGCAACGCTCGGAGACCGCTGCCTCCCCCTCCGTCCGGTCCACCCGCGCCCCGCAATGGGAGCAGAATTTTGCCCCTTGAAAGATCATGGCAAAACAGGAGGGGCAGGCGACAGTAGCCAGGCGCGCCCCGCAGTGTTCGCAATGGGTTGCATCGCTTGAGGCTGGCGCACCGCACATTGGGCAATTCAGCGTTTCAGCAGGCATAGCGAATTTAGAGCAAATTGCGCTCCAAGGCACAGCCTCGACCATTGGGGCTCCGAGATAAAGCCAATTCTCAATTCTGAGTTGGTTCCGGACTTGCTCTTTATGAATTTTTTACAGTGCTATGCAGCCAGGTCCAATTTTAGGGAAGCGCATCCTCCTTGCGGACGACCAACCGGGGGTACGCGAGGCCGTGAGGATGCTCTTGTGCGTCGATGAGCACCTGGTTACCGAGGCGAGAGACGGGAAGGAAGCGTTGGACTTGTTTTCGCCGGGGCGCTTTGATCTGGTGATTACCGATTACTCGATGCCCCGGATGGCCGGCAATGAGCTGGCCACAAGGATCAAGGCGATAGCGCCCGAGCAGCCCATCATCATGATCACGGCCTTTTCCGAAGAACTCAACGGTTTTGGCAATCCGGTGGATGCGATTCTCAACAAACCGTTCTCATTCTCGGACCTGCGCGAAGCAATAGCAGAGTTGGTGCGGTAACCCCAGAGAGAATACGGGGGAACCTTTGATGAGTTGGCGCATCATAGGAACGATGCCCAATTACTACTACATTCACTGCCTGAA
The DNA here is from genome assembly GCA_035946615.1 of Verrucomicrobiia bacterium. Lineage (NCBI taxonomy): Bacteria > Pseudomonadati > Verrucomicrobiota > Verrucomicrobiia > Verrucomicrobiia bacterium. The sequence continues at coordinate 41,425 of DASYZB010000058.1, read as the reverse complement.
AAGGAAAGGACACCACATGATGACCATGCTGCCACTCAACTTTGCGCGTGTTTGCTGCTGGAAAGCTTCCATAACAACCGCCCTGAAAAGGAGACGGACCCTGCCGATTTATCTCCTGTTGCTGGCGGCCAGCAGCGCCGCCCTCCATGCCCAGGGCTTTTTTGCCAATGCTCAGTTGAGCAGCCAGTCCGCTGGGGGCGGCTTGTTTGATTACACCCTCTCCCTGGATAACGCTGCGAACTCTCCCAATCAAATCGAGACGTTTTGGTATGCGTGGGTTCCCGGCCAGAATTATCTGCCCACCAGCCCCGCAAGCGTACAGCCACCGACCGGGTGGACAGATAATATCATTCACATCGGGGCTGGCGACGGCTACAGCATTCGGTTTACCACATCCACGACGCCGGTAACTCCAGGTTCTTCGCTCGATTTTAAGTTCACCAGCACGGACACACCAGCAGCGTTGGCGGGAGACTCGCCTTATTATCCCACCACACCTGTCGGCACTTCCTTTCTCTACAGCGGGGCGCCGTTTAGCGGCGTGAGCCAGCAGTTCCTCGTGCAGCCGGTGCCGGAACCTGGCTCCGCGAGCTTGCTCCTGGGAGGGGGCCTCATCGCGGTGGCCTTCACTCGAAAAAACCTTCTGTGTCTGGAAAGGGCCAGTTGAAACGGCCCGCCTCGGGCGCTGTCCGGCGCGCGCCACGCCGGACAGCGCAGCCGAAAGGGCGTCAGTCTTTGCGGGTGGCCTCAGTTTCCTGGGCTTGAAGGGCGTTGATCTTATCCTCGAACCTTGGATCGCGCAGGTCCTGGTAAATGCGCCGGGCTGCGCCCGGGTGTTTCATTTCGGCTTGAAGCCGGGCAGCCTCAATCCCGGCCTTGCGCTTCCAATAAGGGTCCGCCTTCTCACCGTCCCGAAGAATTTTGCCGTCATACACGTCGAGGTAAGAATTGCTGGCGAGCAGCAACAGTTGGCCGCGTTCCGGGCCGGATTTTTGCTCGGCCAATTTTTCCAGGATGACCCCCTGGCCGACCTTGGCCATGCTGCGGGCGGCGGGCGCGGCTAAGGGTGAATCCAGCACCATTTGGAAGGCATTGGAAGCAGCCCCATAATCCTGCGAGGTAAGAAAACAGTTGGCCTTCTCGCCCCAGGCCAGGACAGCCAGTTGGTTGCTGGGGCACAAATAGAATATCTGGTTAAAGGCGCTGATGGCGTCCTGGGCATCAGCGAGGCGGTTGGTTGAATCCTGGGCGAGCAAGGTATCACCCAGGGCGAAAAAGGCCTGAGCCCGCAGCATGTTAAAAGTTTCTGGCGGCACGCCGGCAGGGCAGTTGGTGTTGAGGGCCAGGGTGGTGAAATAATCGCGCGCATCTTTCCAGCCCTGCCGTCCGAAGGCCGAGCGCCCCGCCATCATTTGGGCCTGGTAGCTCAGTTCGGATGGAGGCCAGTTGGTGTTCTGATAACAGAGCTGATAATTTTTCTCCGCCTCCCAAAAGTTTCCGGCGCTGTAATAGTAATCGGCTACCCACCATTGGGCCATCGGCGCCAGTTCATTGGTGGGGTAGTCGGCCACAAAAGCGGTGAATGCGCGCAAGGCATTGGTTTCACGGCCCGCTTCGAAATCTGCCCGGGCGCGGAAGTACTCGGCGCGTGGTCGCGCGGGATTGTTAGTAAACTGGGCCAGCCACTGATCGTACTGGGGAATGGCATTAGTCCACTGGTTTTGCAGTTCGTACGTGCGGGCGATGGCCAATTGGAGTTCGGGCAGCAACGGGTCGGCGGGATAGCCCTGTGCAAAATCAAGGAATAGCCGCCGCGCCCCGGCCGGATTTTGCGGTCCAATGGCCTGGCCGGTCAGCAGCACGGCGCGGTCGGAATAAAAGCCATCGGGAAATGAATGCAAAAGATGCGCCAGAGCGTTGGTGGCGGCAGGCAGATTGCCAGAGGCTAAACCGGCGCGAATGATCTGGTAAAAGGCTGGCTCCAGGAGGTTGGTTCGAGCTTGTGGCAGCACGGCGAACTTGTCGATGACGGCCTGGTAATTAGAAATAGCCGCAGGGAAGTTGGTTTGGAGGTACTCGACATCAGCCAGTTTGAAATAAGCGATGGCCTGATCGAGCCCCACCGGCAGGCGTTCAACGGCAAGCCGGAAAGCGGCCTGGCTTGCGGGCAAGTTGGTGCTGCGCAGAAAGCACCAGCCCAGATCGAGCTCTACCTTGCCGAACCGGGAGCTTTTGGGAAAATTCGTGGTAAACCGCTCGAAGGCGGAGATAGCTTCCTGGAGGTAATTTGTCGCGATGAGCGCATTGGTTGCGGCGCCGGTCAGCCCGTTGGCAAGCTGTCCGGCTTCATATTGGCGCAAGCGCAACTCGCCCAGGGTGAGGAGCGCCAAGTCCGCAGAATCCGGGAGCGGCGCGCGGGCGAGGAACTTTTCCAAGGTTTGGGCTGCTTCGGCAATTTTTACCGCGAACACTTTTGGGCTTTCGTTTGTTTGAGCCAGGGAGAGTTGGGTGATTTTGAGCAAAGCCTGGCGCTGGCGTCCGGCTGGCACACCTTCGCCAAGATTTCGTTGGTACGCCGCGATGGCCTCCTGGGTTCGGCCAAGTTGTTCGAGGATGTCTGCTTGAAAGGCAGCCGTTTCGGCCTCCAAATAGCTCTTTTTCGAGGCCGCAGCCAGTGCCGGGAGATTTGTGCTTTGTTGGAATGCTTCCTCCAGCCGGCCTCGAGCCAGGGAAACGCGGCAGAAGAGCTGTTGTCGTTGCCAGGCGAGTTCCGGGTCTAGAGCAGCGGCGCCAATGGCTTTGAGAGCGCTCTGTGCGGCGTCGATATTGCCCTCAGCTATCTGGGCTTCGCCCAGCAGGAGGAAGCCGCGCGAGACCAGCTCCGATGCGAGATTAGTGCGGGCAGCCGTTTGAAATACCCCGTTGGTCTGCTCAAGCAACTGCGCCACGCGCCCCCAATCTGACCGCAGCGCGTAAGAGTTGGCCTGGCGCAGCGCGGCCTCAAGCCGGCGAGGGGAAGCGGGGAACACATGAACCAGCCGGGCAAACAGGTCTGCAGCGGCTTTAAAATCCCTTTTTTCAAAGGCGGCCTGTCCTTGCCAGAACAGATATTCGTCACCCAGATTGCCTGCGAAATCCTGGTAGGCTGAGAGCAACTGCATCGCGCCGTCATAGTTGGTGCGCTGGAAGCGCGCCTCGGCCTGGAACAGAACCGCCTCGGGCAGGCGGCTGGAGTTGGTAAAGGTTTGGCGAAAAGCGCCGAACTCGCTCTCCGCCCGGTCCCAAATGCCATTGGAGAAATCCTTGGACGCTGAGTCGAAGGCGCGATTTTCGCCTGCGCTGGCCGCCCGGACTTGCGGCCCGGCGGCCAGCAGCGCAAACAGAACGAGGCTCCATCGGCTCAGCATGGCCACACGTCCAGTTTAACTCGAACCGGCCACGGGCGGAAAGGGTGAAATGAGGCCGCTTATTTGGAAAACCGAAAATTGACCACGTCGTAATCCTGCATTTTGTACTGTTTAGTTTCGAGCCGTTGCTTTCCGGCGCGTTTGGCCTGAGTTTCGCCGCCAGCCTGAATGAAATCGGCGAAGCTGATGATCTCGGCGCGGATAAAACCCTTCTGTAGGTCCGTGTGAATCGTGCCTGCAGCTTCCCACGCCGAGACGCCATCGCGGATTGGCCACGCCCGGTTTTCTTTCCCGCCCACAGTCAGAAAGCTGATGTAGCCCGCTTCCTGAAATACCCGCAGGAGCAGGGTATCAGGGTTCTGCAGCTCGGCGGCATCGGCAACCGTGATGGGCTTATTGGTGAAAAAATTGTGCGCCGCGACGGCCTGAAGGTCAGCGGGACTCAAATTCGAGTTAAAGAGAAACCTCTCATTTTCGAGCAGCCCTTTGATTTTTTCGAGAGCCAGCCGCTCATCGGCTTGCGGGTCGCGGCCCAGGCGGGTCTCGACGAATTCCAGGTCCTTGAGAATAAGATCGGCCTGGTTGTCCTTTGGAGCCAGAATGGCATCGGCGTCGAGCAACTGTTCCTCGCCAATCACATCCACCTGCGCGTAGGCCTTCTTATCGGCCTCGACCAGTTCATGGGCTTGGTCCAGGCGCGGGTCTTTTAAATTGTGTTTGCCGAGCTTGAGTTCGGCGAGGCCAAAGAGGGCTATTTTCATAAAGCAACCATGGGCGGAATCCTCCGCGGGGACAGATTAGGGAAATGGCGAAGGCTGGGAAACAGGTTTTTGGGGCTTTCAACTAACATCGGCGAGGGAGGCGGCAAGATACTGGCCGGTATAGCTGGCCTGGGACTGGGCGACTGTCTCCGGCGTGCCCTGGGCGACAATGTGGCCCCCCGCCTCGCCTCCTTCCGGCCCGAGATCGATGATCCAATCGGCGGTCTTGATGACATCAAGATTGTGCTCGATGATCAGCAGGGTGTTGCCTGAGGCGCGCAGCTTAAAGAGCACTTCGAGCAATTTGGCCACATCATGAAAGTGCAATCCCGTGGTCGGCTCATCCAGAATATAAAGGGTACGTCCGGTAGCTTTGCGACTGAGTTCGGCAGCGAGTTTGACGCGCTGGGCCTCGCCGCCGCTGAGGGTCGTGCCGGACTGTCCCAGGCCAATGTAGCCGAGGCCGACCTCAGCCAGGGTGAGCAGCGGCTCATCAATTTGGGGCACGGCGCGGAAAAAGGTAACCGCCTCATCGACTGTCATATCGAGGACATCGGCGATGTTTTTGCCTTTGTAGGTTATCTCGAGGGTCTCCCGGTTGTAACGCCGGCCATTGCAGGCCTCGCACATGACATAGACCGGAGGCAGAAAATGCATTTCGATCTTTATCAACCCATCCCCCTGGCACTTTTCGCAGCGCCCACCTTTGACGTTGAAACTGAAACGGCCAGATTCGTAGCCCCGAATGCGGGCGGCAGGGAGGCGGGCGAATAGATCGCGGATATGATTGAACATGCCGGTATAAGTGGCGGGATTGCTGCGGGGCGTGCGGCCAATCGGGGTCTGGTCGATGACAATGACCTTGTCGAGCTGCTCAAAACCCTTGAGGGCACGGTGGGCCCCGGGCCGTTCTTTCGACCCGAAGAACTTGCGGAACAAGGCGCGCCGCAGGATATCATCGACGAGCGTGCTTTTGCCCGAACCGCTCACGCCAGTAACGCACGTCAATGTGCCCAGGGGTATTCTGACATGCAGGTTCTTCAGATTATTCTCCCGGGCGCCGAGCACTTCGAGCCAGCCGCGGGCTGGAGAAGGTTTTACCCTCTGCCGCGGAATGGGAATTGACAATTCGCCCCTAAGGTACTTGGCAGTGAGGGAGTGCGGGTTGGACAACACTTCCGGCAAGGAGCCGGCGGCCACCAGTTCACCGCCACGCACTCCGGCGCCCGGGCCGAGATCGAGAATGTAATCGGCGTGTCGAATCGTATCGGCGTCGTGCTCGACAACCAGGACTGAATTGCCCAAGTCTCGCAGGCCCAAAAGGGCGCGCAACAGTCGATCATTATCGCGTTGGTGCAGGCCGATGCTGGGTTCGTCAAGAATGTATAACACACCAACCAGGCCGGCGCCAATCTGGGTGGCGAGCCGGATGCGTTGCGCCTCGCCGCCACTCAAGGTGCCGCTCTCCCGGTCGAGGGTCAGATAACCCAAACCGACATTCTTCAGGAATCCGAACCGAGTCCGTATTTCTTTGATCAGCTCGCGGGCGATTTTCTCCTGGAATTCTGTCAGCCTGAGTTGGGCAAAGAACTCATCGGCCTTTTCAATCGAGAGAGCGCATAGGTCCATAATGGACAGGCCGGGAATCGGCGCAGGGAAAGAGCCCTTAGCGCCATAGCCCTCTTTAGGTTTGGCCTCGGGAGTTTCCGTGCCGGGGTCTGTGCCAGAAGAGCCGGCTCTGTCAGCCAGCTTGAACTTCGCCTTGTCCTCTGCAGTTCCGAGGGTGACGGCCAGTATTTCCGGCTTGAGTCTCTGTCCATTGCAAGCGTCGCAAAATCGCGGGCTCATGAACCCTTTAAGCCGGTTCCTGGTGAATTCGCTTTCGCTTTCGTGGTAAAGTCGTTCGAGATTCGGGATGACGCCCTCAAATGAACGGGCTATCTTGCTCACCTTGCCCGCCCGCCAAAAGGAGAACTCAATTTCAGTTTGGCCTGAGCCATGCAGGAGAATCCGTTTGAAATCGTCCGAAAGGTTTTTGTAAGGCGTTTCCATGCTCTGGTGGAAATGACCGGCGACACTGCGGAGCATTGCCTTGTAATAGACCACCATGCGTTTGCCACCGCGGCGCCAGGGCAAAACGGCGCCCTGTTCGAGTGACTTTTCGGGATCGGGCGCGATGAGTTCCTCGTCAAAGACCATTTTTTGGCCCAGGCCATGGCAGACCGGGCAGGCGCCAACCGGGGCGTTAAAAGAGAAGTGCTTTGGGGTGAGCACCTCATAAGTTTTGCCAGTTGCCAGGCTCAGATTACGATTGGAGTGCAGAGTTTCGATCCAGGCCGGCGGCGGTTGGGGCGCAGGGCCCTGGGGTCTGGGGTCGCTGCCTGAGCTGCGATCCCCATCGGGCAACTGGTGCAGGGTCAGCAACGTGCCCTGGCCCCAGCGCAGGGCCGTCTCGACCGAATCGCTCAAGCGAATGCGGACCTTCTCATCAATAACCAACCGGTCCACCACCGCCTCGATGGTGTGCTTGCTCTTGGCCTCGAGCTTGACCCGGGTTCCGTTTCCCAGATCGAACAACTCGCCGTCGATTCGCGCGCGCACAAAACCCTCGCGCGATAAACGCTCCACCACATCCCGGAACTCGCCCTTTTGCTCGCGCACCACCGGGGCGAGGAGCATCACCCGCGTTCTTTGGGGCAATGCGAGGATTTTATCGACAATGTCGCTGGTGGTCTGGCGAACGATGGCTGCTCCGGAGTCCGGGCAATAGGGCTGGCCGATATGAGCGTAGAGCAAGCGCAGATAATCGTAAATCTCGGTAGTCGTGGCGATAATCGAGCGCGGGCTATAACCGGCGCTGCGCTGCTCGATGGCGATGGCCGGCGAAAGCCCCTCGATAAAATCGACGTCGGGCTTCTGCATCTGGTCCAGGAACTGCCGCGCGTAAGCCGAGAGCGACTCGACGTACTTGCGCTGGCCCTCGGCATAAATGGTGTCAAAAGCCAGCGAGGATTTGCCCGACCCGCTCAACCCGGTGACCACCACCAGCTTATCACGGGGGATATTCAGCGTGAGGTCTTTGAGATTATGCTCACGCGCCCCGCCGATCCTGATAAATTCTTTGCTCACAAACCCGAATTTCTTCTACAAACCAATCGGGAAGTGTAGCGGAAAGGTTCACAATCCGCAAACCAGAATGCGCGGGAAGCGCGGGAAAGGGACTGGATGACAGAACTCTGGTGAGAGCCCGGCCAGGTTGTTCGCGCGGGCTACCTCGAATCTCTCCAGGTGCGACGGCGCGACGAGTCGGAGGGGGAGAAGGAGGAGCGGTTATCACCGTTTCTTTACCGATTTGACCGGTTCTCTCCAGTCATCGCTGGGTCTCGCCAAAGAAGTCCTTGTCAGGCATTTGGGAAATTCTTTGCGATTCTTATTGACGCCACGGTTGCATCCATATTTACGGCGCGTCGTGGAGGAGCGGCCAGCACGAGATCGCAAAAATTCATTGATTTCCGAGCAGGGCCATCAGTGGAGAACCGCGGGCAGGCTGCCTGGGCACGGCTTACTTCGCACGGTTCCAGGTTTGAGTCCAGGGATTGCCGACGCCAACGATCTTCAAAGTGTCCCCGTCAACGCTGACGTCGAACTTGGAAGAATGGCCGATCAGATTCATTGAGCTTGGGTTGGCGTATTCGACGCTCTGCACATACCGATTTCCCTTTAAAGTGCAGGTGCCACCATGATGAAAGACCACGATGCCGTTCTTGGAGTCTGCAGTGGTATCGCACCAACTGGAATCGGTAATGAATTTGAAAGCGTTCGGCTCGTTACCAAGCGTCCATGCGCCGATCATACCCTTGCCAAGGGGTGATGCCGAAACCGAGCTGGATTTGCTGCCGACCCGTTTCCAGACCTCACGCCAGGGATTGCCAATGCCAATGTCGGTCAGCGTGTCCCCTTCAATTTGGATTTGAAAATGATTGGTCCGCCCGATCCGGTCCATGGTGGTCGGGTTGGCGTAGTGGAGGGTTTCGACGTATTCATTCCCATTGAACCAATAGGAGCCGCCGTGGTGAAAGATGACCACGTGATTGTCCGGGTCGGCTTGCGTGATGCACCAATGCGAGCCGGTAAAGAACTTGTAGCGCCCACCGGCACGTGGCGCTTTGCCGATCTTGCCCGGTTCGCCAACCAGGACCCAGGTGCCCATCAAGTCCCGCGCCAGTTGCGGTGTTTGTCCGGGGAGGCCGGCGTTCGCATCCGGCGAAGGACCGGCGTTTGGGGATTCGGTTCCTTGCGCAGATTCGACCTTTTGGACGCTCTGAGCGCGCGTAAAGGTGGCGCCAACCAGCGCCGCCACCGCCAGGGCCGCCACTAGGTTCGCCCTGAAACCGCCAACTCCACGATGCTTGATCATAAACAACCTCCGTCTAATTTCTTGTTTGCTGCCAACCACCGGAATCGCTCCGGAAAAAACCGAGGTTTGGAATTCGCCAACCAGTTTGAGCAGCAGATGTCCGTAATGAGACCGTTCCGCCGCCAATAGCCGGTTCATGACCATACGGTCACAGACCAATTCGCCATCGGCGCGAAGCCGATGACTGGCCAGCCAAATAAACGGATTAAACCAGTGCAGGAATTGGAGGCCAATCAACACCACATTCAGCCCGAGGTCGTGGCGGCGGACGTGGGCCATTTCGTGCAGAAAAACCATCTGGAGTTCCTGGTCGCTCAGTTGAGTCGCGGCACTTCGCGGCAGAAGCAGCCAGATTTGTCTCAAACCGAAAACCGCCGGGCTGTTCAGACCATGCACGCTGACCAGGGTGACGGGACGCCTCACGCCCATGGTGCGACGGGCGCTGTCCAGGAGTTGGAGCACATTGGGGTCGGTCATCGGTGGCGAGCGAGCGATCAGGCGATTCCAGCGCACGTAGCGCCAACACGCGAATGCCACCAGAAACAGACATCCGCCTGCCCAAACCAGGCTTATCGCTTCGCGCGTCGAAAGCGTAGATACTGGGGCCACGGCGCCATAACCGGAATCGCGGGGCGCGGACTGCGTTGGTTGCCGGGTCGCGACAGGAAGCGAAGGGCCAAACATCCGAACCGGGCGAACATACTCGTCCCTTGGGACCGGCGCGACAACGGACCATGCCTGATGCTTTGGCAAGGGCCACACAAGGTTTTCCAAACTCATGCGGCTGGAAGGCACTACCGGGAGCATCAATCGCAGGCAAATGATGGCGCTTAATGCATAGCGCGAATACGGCGTTAACCATCGGCCCAGCAGCTTTTGGATCGCGAAAACTAGCACTGACAGAATCGACACGATTAAGGAGGTCCTCCAAACCCATTCGAATGCATCGGTGCTCAGAGCCAAGAGCGCGTTCATCAGCTCTTCTCCTCCAGGATTTTTTTTAGCTCTTCAATCTCCTTCCGTGTGAGCTTTTTGCGCTCCAGGAAGCAAGCCAGAAACGGAGCGATTTCACCGTCAAATACTCTCGCCAGGAACGAGCGGCTGGCTGAGAGACGGCATTCCTGCTCACTGGCCAGGGCCGTGAAAACATACTCGCGTCCTGTTCTTTCGTTGGCCACCGCGCCTTTCTGCACCAGCCTCGCCAGAAACGTGTGGATAGTTTTGGGTTTCCAATCCACCTCGCCTTCGAGTTTCTCGACCACTTGCTTGGCGGTGGCGGTGCGGAGCGACCAGAGTGCTTTCATGATCGTCCATTCGGCCTCGGAAATACGTTGCGAAACGGCCGTGGCACCGGACCTGGGTTTAGATTCAAAGCTCATGGCTTTCCTACATTCGTAAGACGACTTTATCTTACAGTTGAAGGACGGCAAGCGAAAAATGGGTCTTTAGCAAAATTTGAAGGCAAGGGCTGAGCAAGGTCTGTTCAAGACCGACCGGCGCGGTTTGGGGGCGAGAGGGGGTCAGAACAACTTATGCAGCTGTCACACCTCTACCCCAGCCGCCCAAAATGCGCGAAGAACATTCTGAATCTCGGACTTGCCGATGCGGAGGTTTTCGAACCCATCACTCCACCACTCCACAATTAGAGCTGGACCAGGCCGCGGCGGCTGGCGGTCGTAATGGCTTCCGTGCGGCTGAGCACGTTCAGCTTGCTGAAGATGCTGCGAAGGTGAGACTTCACCGTTGTTTCGGTTATAAAGAGATGGCTGCCGATTTCCTTGTTGCTTTTGCCGTCCGCCAGCAGATTCAGCACGTCCAGCTCGCGTCCAGTCAGAGGTTCGCTGCTCATGCTCTCGGCGAGCTTGGCGGCAAGCGCTGTAGGAATACAGGTTTGGCCGGAGTTCACCTTCCGGATGCAATCCAGCAACTCCTCACGCCGGGCGTCCTTGAGCAGGTAGCCTTTGGCGCCTGCCTTAATCGCGCGGGCAATCTCGTTATCGGAATCAAAGGTCGTCAGGACGACTACCCGCGCCCAGGCTTGCTGGCGGCGAATCTGGTCGATCGCCGCGACTCCGTCGAGGATCGGCATCCGAAGGTCGAGGAGAGTTACATCGGGGCGATGCTTGCGCCATAGGTCAACCGCTTCCCGGCCATTGGAGGCTTCGGCTACGACTTCCATGTCTGTTTGCCGGCCAATGATTGCAGCCAGGCCTTCGAGCACAGTGACATGGTCGTCTGCGATGAGCACTCGAACCCGATCCGCGCGCCCGGCGACCTGAGCGGTTCGGGCGGGCACTGCGGGCGCAACCCTTTCACTATTTCGCTCTTTCAGTTCTGAAATCATGACCACCTAAGCTTTCTCGGCGTAAGGCAAGACTATCGAAATTGTCGTGCCTTCGTTCTGCCGACTTTGAATTGTCAATTGCCCGCGCATCCCTTCCACTCGTTCTCTGATTCCTACCAGGCCAAATCCGTCGTGTTTGCGGGCTGGGTCAAACCCGCGGCCATTATCGCGCAACACGAGATGAACATGGTCCTGCATGAACGATAGTCGCGCTTGAAAATCACTGGCCGATGCGTGCCGTAACGAGTTTGTCAGAACCTCCTGCCCGATACGCAGTAGGTTTTCACCCCATAGCGCGGGAAGGGTCTTCGGTATGCCTTCCAGTGCCAGCTCTGCGCGCAATTCAGTTCCGATCGTCATCTTCTTGAGCAAGTCCTCGAGTGCGCCGCACAAGTCCTTCTCCTCCAAGGCTTGGGGACGAAGTGCTTGTACTGAGCGGCGCGCTTCTCGCAAGCTCCCACGGGCCAGGTCGCCGGCGCGAGCGATGTGTTCATTCGCCTCTTTCATCAACCCGTCCGAATGGGCGTCTGCAGCGGCTTCCAACTGCACAATCACGCCGGTAAAACCCTGCGCGAGGGTATCGTGGATGTCCCTGGCCATTCGATTGCGTTCGGCAACCACCGCTGCCTCGCGACTCTGGCGGGAGAGACGCATGAGTTGAATCGCCAGCATCGCCTGGTGGCCCAAGGCCTGGGCTAATTGGATTTCCTCGGCCCGGAATTCTCGTGTGTGCCTAAACCGGATGCCGATGAGCCCCTCGACCTGACCAGCAACCAACATCGGCACCACCAGTATGGTAATAACTCCCATCGCCAACAAATGGTCTCTCCAGGGAAAGGACGGGCCCTCCCGGATGTCCTCCATAACTTTGGGAGCCCCGGTCCGAAAGACCTCTGGCCATGCCCAGACCTCCTCGATTTTGAGAGCTGGAGTAATCTTTGCCAGCGCGGCGTCGGAAGCCGTGAATAATTTCCCATTTTCAAACGCAAATTCAAAATGCATGAGGCCGGTGTTCTGGTCCCGCAACCAGACACCGGTGCTATGCGCATCTGATTGATCAATGATCGTGCGCAGCACGTGCTCGACCAGCCGGTCCGGGGCCGATTCCATCGCAATAGCATCCAAAGCGCGACTCAACGCCTCCGCCTGACCGCGGGCCAATTGCGCCGAGGCCAGCACGGCTTCGCCAGCTCGCTCGCGTTCGATAGCAACGGCCGCAAGATGCGTCATCTGCTCGATAATATTTCGCTCTTCCGCAGTGGGATTGCCTGGCTCGCGCGAGTAAAGCGCGAAGGTCCCTATCACCTGGCGGGCGGTCGAAAAAATGGGACTGGACCAGCATGCTCGAAGCCCGTGCGGTAAAGCCAAACCTCGGTAATCTTCCCAGAGTGGGTCCGTCGAGATGTCCGAAACAATCACTGGTTCCCGGCGGTAAACTGCAGTTCCACAAGAACCGAACCGCGGACCAATGAGGGCTCCGTCAATCGCATCGGTGTAAGTTTTTGGGAGGCTCGGCGATGCGCCGTGGCGAAGGCTCTTTCCATCGCGACCGACCAGGAGAATCGAAAGCAGCACATCCCCTGATAATTCCTCGCCATACCGGCACAAAGCATCCAGCATCGGAGGAAGAGGGCCGCCTCTGGCGATCATCTCCAGGAGCCGTTTCTCGCCCGCGGCCTGGGCCTCCGCGCGCTTGCGCTCCGTCACATCCATCACCGCTCCTATGAATTCAGTATCGTCTGCGCAATTTTTGATCGCGTGGGCAATCACGTGCAGATGCTTGATGAGGCCATTCGGCATCACGATGCGGTGTTCAAAATCAAGATTGGCCGCCTCGCCCGACGCCACGGTGATCATCTGTTGAACCAGCGCAACATCCTCGGGATGCACCCGCTGCAGCACGAGTTCCACGGAGGGCCGAAGTGCTTTGTCGTAACCAAGAATATGGAACGTTTCATCGGACCAGATCAGCTCCCCGGTCGAAACGTTCCAACCGAGGCTGCCCGTATGGCTTAGCTTTTGTGCTTCGGCCAGATACGCTTCGCTTCGTCGAAGCGCTTCCTCACCCCTGGTGCGCTCAATGGCTATTGTGGCAAGATGCGTGAATTGCCTGATGAGACTCTGGTGCTTTGGCGCCGGGCCGCCGGGCTGCCGGGACAAGATCGCGAGAGTCCCCACCACCTTCCCCTGAGAAGACAGTATGGGCGTGGACCAGCATGCGCGCACTCCATGGGACACCATGATCTCGCGGCACCGTGCCCAAACAGGGTGCGTCTGGATATCGGAAGCAACCACTTGCTCCTTGCGGAAAGCAGCCGTGCCGCATGGACCCCAGCAAGAGGCGATTTCGCGGTCCTTGAAGGCCTCGCTCCAGCTCTTGGCGAAACCGGGCGCCGCGCCGACATACATTCGCTCGCCCTTCGCATCGAGCAACCCAATGGAACAGAAGGAGCCCTGACAGATATCCTCGATCACTCGGCATAGCGCCTCTAAAATCAAGGTCAAAGGCTGGCCACCGGCGATCATTTCAAGTAGGCGCTTTTCTCCGGCCAGCGCCGCTTCCGCCCAGCGGCGGTCTTGCAATAAATCCCCGCAATCGGCTGCAGGTCTCGGCGAATCAAGAACCCGTGTGCCGCGCTCGCCCTCCTTCAAACTGGCAATCATGACAAGTAAAAACGCGCCTCAGTTTAGAATAGGTCTGCAATACGGCTTAGAATAACATAGGTTTGGGCCAGCGTGAACATGCTTAATCTGCCAAACGGGAGTTTATCACTAATACATTTGACATTGCCTCTCGTCTGACGGGCTGCTGGCTCAAGAACCGTTCCCGCACAAGCTTGGATTCAGATACCTACCAATACGATCCGGCTGGACAAGTGGCAGTCAGGGTTAAGGTTGTTTAGAATTTTACCGTCTTATCGAAATACAAAGTTAGATAACCGCAGACCGTTTCCTTGGCGGAATGGCTCCCCCTTGGCGTGGGGGGAGCGGTCGCAATCATTGCTTTCCACCAGCACTTTAGTTACAAGACTCCCAGCTTATGAAGATGCCACTGCTCCGGATCGGCTTCTGTGTTGTCGTTCTCCATTGCCTGGCGGGCGCCGCCTCCGAGCAGCCCATACCGTTGCCCGAACATCCTCGGCCAGATTTCCAGCGCGCAGCGTGGCTGAATCTAAACGGGCCCTGGCAATTCCGGTTCGACGCAGACAATGCGGGGCTGGGAGAGAAATGGTTCGAGCACAACGCCGATTTCCCTGATTCCATCATGGTGCCCTTTCCCTGGGGTTCCCCGCTGTCCAAAATCGAGGATAAGGCCACCATCGCCTGGTATGCGCGGCAGATTGAGATGCCCCAGGCCTGGCAAGGCCAGCGGGTCTTTCTGGTGATTGGGGCCTGCGATTGGGAAACGCAGGGGTGGCTGGACGGTCAACCCCTCGGCACGCATCGCGGCGGTTACATCCCCTTCGAATTCGAGCTGACCCCTTTGCTAAAGCCCGGCGCCAAACACGCCCTTGTCCTGCGCGTCGATGACAGCCCGCGGCCTTTCAAACTGGAAGGCAAACAGGGTTATGGCAATGCGCGCGGTATCTGGCAGACCGTTTATCTGGAGGCCAGGCCCCAGTGGTTTGTCCAGACGGCGCACTTCACCCCCGACATCGATGCGGGCAAAGTCCAGATTGCCGTTCAGTTGAGCGCGCCGGCGCCGGCAGGAACCGAACTCGACTTGCACTTCAAATCCGGGGAGACGCCTGATTTTAAACAGCCCATTGCCCCCGGCGCCACCGAGGTCCGGTTTGAGGTGCCCATTCCACACCCGCACCTCTGGTCGCTCGAGGACCCCTTTCTTTATGAGACCGAAATTACTTTGAGCGCCGGCGCCAGCGAGGACCGTGTCTCAACCTACTTCGGCATGCGGAAGATCAGCGTCGTGAACCTTCCTGGGTCCGGCTTTCCTTACATCGCCCTGAACAACAAACCGCTTTATCTCCAAATGACGCTGGACCAGTCCTACAACCCCGAGGGCTTTTACACCTTTCCCAGCGACGCCTTCATGCGGGACGAAATCCTCCGCTCGCGGCGGCTTGGGCTTAATGCCAACCGCCTGCACGTGAAGATTGATGTGCCGCGCAAATTGTATTGGGCGGACCGCCTCGGGCTCTTGCTCATGGCCGATGTCCCGAACAGTTGGGGCGAGCCCGACTCCGATATGCGCGGGGAGATCGAGCAGACGCTACGCGGGATGATCCGCCGCGATTTTAATCATCCGGCCATCTTTGCATGGGTCCCGTTCAACGAAACCTGGGGCCTGTTCAGCGGGAAAGGCAAGGAGCGCCAATACCGGCCTGAAACCCAGGATTGGGTCGCTTCAATCTATCGTCTGGGCAAACAGCTCGACCCCAGCCGCCTGGTCGAGGACAACTCGGCTTGCAACGCCGACCACGTCGAGACGGACATCAATTCGTGGCACTCGTATCTCCCGGGCTATGCCTGGCGCGAGCACCTGGACCAAATCGCCCAAGAGGCCTTTCCGGGCTCGAAATGGAATTTTATCGGTGGCCGAACTGAAGCCAGCCAGCCGCTGCTCAACAGCGAGTGCGGCAATGTTTGGGGATACGAGGGCAGCACGGGCGATTGCGACTGGAGCTGGGATTACCACATCATGATGAACGAATTCCGGCGCCATCCTAAAATCTGCGGCTGGCTCTACACCGAACATCACGACGTTATTAACGAGTGGAACGGCTATTACCGCTACGATCGCAGCCAAAAGGTCACCGGCCTCGAAGAGCTTGTCCCCGGCATGAGCCTGCGGGATTTGCATGACCCATTCTACATATCCACCGGCAGCGACCTCTGCCGCGACGTCAAACCGGGTGAGCAAATCAGCGTGCCATTGTGGGCATCCTTTATGACCGATCACGCCCCCGGCGCTCGCCTGCGCCTGCGCGCCACTCTCAGCGGCTGGGATACGCTGGGCCGGTGGCGCTGGTATTCCCAAGCGGAACGCAATGTCGAATTCGAGCCCTGGCTCTCCCATGCGCTCGAGCCGCTCAGCATCACCATGCCCAACCAACCTGCCCTCGCTCTCTTGAGCCTCTCGTTGGAAGATGAGGTCGGCACCGTCCTGCAGCGCAATTTTACAACCTTCCTCGTCGCCGACGGAGCGGCCTCCCGGGATGAGGAGCTTGATTTCAACGGCGCGCGCGCCCGGGTCGTGCGCTTCGCTCCCAACACCTTTACATCTTCCGATTGGTCAGAGAAGCAGTGGAACGTCATGGACGGCCTGAAGGTCAATGGCGCCGGGGCCGGTTTTTTTGAATATCACATCCCCTGGCCTAACGGGCTCGACCCGGCCAGCGTTGCGGGCGGTTCATTGATTTTTGAGGCCTCCGCCAAACAGCTTTTCGGCAAAGACCAGCAAGGCGCCAAAAGGCAGGAAGGGGATTTCATGCGCGGCCAGGGCACTCATGACCCGAGCCTCAATCCCAATTCCTATCCGATGAGCGACACCAAGCGGTTCCCCAGCGCGGTGCGGGTCCGGGTCGCCGGCCAAAGCTGCGGCCAATTCGAGCTGCCAAATGACCCGGCCGATCATCGAGGAGTGCTCTCCTGGCACGCGCAGAAACACGACCGCAAACTACGCGAAGCCGGCTCGTATGGTTACCTCATCAGAGCGACGGTTCCTCCGGAGGCCCTTCGGGCGGCTGCCGCCGCAAAGGAGCTGGTCGTCAGGTTCGAGGTGGACTCAGCCCTGCCTGGCGGGCTGGCATTATACGGGGAACGCTTTGGCCGCTACCCGGTCGATCCAACACTGGTTTTCCTTCTGCGGCAATGACATCGCGCGAACGCATTCTAGCGGCTCTGGCCCATCGCGAGCCGGACCGCATTCCCATAGACCTTTCGGGCCACCGCTCATCCGGTATCGCGGCGATGGCTTATGCGCGCTTGCGCGAGTTCCTCGATTTGCCCAAGCGGCCTATCCGCGTCTATGACCCGGTGCAGCAGCTTGCGATTGTCGATGAGGATGTGCTCGAGCGTTTCCAGGTCGATACCATAGAACTTGGGCGCGGATTCGCCCTCGAAGATAAATACTGGGTCGAGTGGGTTCTGCCAGACGGCAGGCCTTGTCTGATGCCGGCCTGGGCGCGGCCCGAGCGCGAGAACGGCGGCTGGGTCGTGCGCTCGCAACCGGCGCAGAGGATTATCGCCCGTATGCCGCCAGGAGTGTGGTACTTCGAGCAGGCCCATTTCCCTTTTCTCGAGCGCGAGGACCCGGGCAAGGTCGAGCCCAACCTCGCCGAATGTATGTGGTCGGCCATGGCCTCGCCTCCGGGGCCAATTGCCTCTGGACCCGATGCCGAAAGAATTCTCGCCGAGGGCGCGCGCCGTCTGCGGCAACAGACCGACCGCGCTATCATTGGTTTGTTCGGCGGAAACCTGCTCGAGCTGGGGCAATGGTTCTATCGCAATGACAATTTCCTGATGCTCTTGGCCGCTGAACCCGCCAAGGCCCATCGGTTTCTTGATGAACTCATGCAGATTCATCTGCGCAATCTGGAAACCTTTTTGCGCGCGGTCGCGGACCAGATCGACATCATTATGTTCGGCGATGATCTGGGCATGCAATCCGGTCCTCAGGTCTCGCCGGCGATGTACCGGGAGTTTTTCAAACCGCGCGAACAGGAGATGTGGCAGCTCGTCAGAAAACGCGCCCCTCACCTCAAAATCCAGCTCCATTGCTGTGGAGGGGTTCGCGAATTGCTGCCCGACCTCATCGAGGCCGGGTTGGACGCCATCAATCCGGTCCAAATCACTTGCCGCGGCATGGGAGTCGCCGGGCTAAAGCACGACTTCGGCGCACAACTGACCTTTTGGGGCGGTGGCTGCGACACGCGGGATGTTCTGATTAAAGGAACCCCGGCCCAGGTCCGCGAACATGTGTTGCAGCAATTGGACATTTGGCGGCCCGGCGGCGGCTATGTCTTTCAGCAAGTGCACAATATCCTTGCTGATGTGCCGCCTGCCAATGTTGCAGCGATGTACGAAGCGGCCATGAGCGCCTGATGGAATGGTTTCCCGCTCCAATCGACCATGAACACCAAATCCATTCAAAAGATTTATCAACTCGCAAGCGAACGCTACGCCGCAGTTGGCGTTGATACCGGAAAGGCACTCGAGGCCCTCGCACGGATTCCTATTTCCATCCATTGCTGGCAAGGCGATGATGTCGGCGGCTTCGAACGAACCGCGCAGGGACCTGGCGGCGGTCTGGCGGTCACAGGGAATTATCCCGGCAAAGCGCGCACGCCGCAGGAGCTTCGCGCCGATTTTGAAAAGGCCCTCTCGATGATTCCTGGCCGGCGCCGGTTTAACCTCCATGCCTCATACGCCGAGACCAATGGCAAGCGAATGGACCGGGATGCCCTCACCGTGGCTCAGTTCAAGGATTGGATAGCCTGGGCCAAATCGATTCAAATCGGGTTGGACTTTAACCAAACCTATTTCGCCCACCCCAAAGTGGCCGGGGGACTCACCCTCACCAGTCCGGACGCATCCATCCGGCAATTCTGGATCGAGCACGGCATCCGCTGCCGCGAAATCGGAGCCGAAATTGGCAAGGCCCTCGGCACAGCCTGCCTGACGAATCTTTGGATACCCGACGGCATGAAGGATACACCGGCGGACCGCCGGGGGCCACGCGAGCGGTTGGTCGAATCCCTTGATGCAGTTTTCCGGAAGCGAATCGATAAGAAATACAACGTCGATTCGGTCGAGCCCAAGCTCTTTGGCATCGGAGCCGAGAGCTACACGCCTGGTTCTCATGAGTTCTATCTCGGCTATGCCGTGAGCCGCAAGACCCTGCTCACTCTGGATGCAGGCCATTACCATCCAACCGAAGGCATTGCCGATAAGATTTCTGCCGTGCTCTGCTATTTGCCAGAGATCGCCCTGCACGTCAGCCGCGGGGTGCGCTGGGACAGCGATCACGTCGTGACGCTGACCGATGAACTCCAAGCTATCGCCCAAGAGGTTGTCTGGGGTGGCTATCTGGACCGGGTGCGCATAGGGCTGGATTACTTCGACGCAAGCATCAACCGGGTAGCCGCCTGGGTGATTGGCGCGCGCAACATGGCCAAAGCGCTCCTTCTGGCGCTCCTGGCCCCCAGCCAACAACTCAAAGGCCTCGAAGCCCAACCAGATTTCACCGCCCGGTTGGCATTGATGGAGGAGGCCAAATCCCTGCCCTTCGGTCCTGTCTGGGATTTTTACTGCGAGAAACATGGCAAGCCGGTGGGCGAGTCCTGGCTGGCTGAGGTGAAAGCTTACGAACGCGAGGTGTTGGCAAAACGAGGTTGAGCCAAGTATTAAAGAGGAGGCTGCAACATGCGCTACAAACGTAAGCTGCCGATGATTCTCCCACTCCCGTTCCGAAGGGGAGAGGGGTCCCTCTGTGCGCCGCTGTCCTCCTGGTAAGACCATGGCCCCCCGCGTTCATCTTGCCATTGACCTGGGCGCCGAAAGCGGGCGCATCATGGCCGGTCTTTGGAATGGCAAAATCATCCAATTGGAAGAAATCCACCGGTTCCCCAACGGCCCTGTTCTATTGGCCGGTTCATTGCGCTGGGACGCTCTCCGCCTCTGGGCCGAGATTCAAAATGGCCTTTCCCTGGCCGCCGCAAAGTATGGCAAATCGATTGTCTCGGTGGGCGCAGATACCTGGGGTGTCGATTTTGTGCTGCTCAGCCGTCACGAGGAGATGCTGGGCCAGCCTTATCATTATCGCGACTCGCGCACCGATGGGATGATGGCCAAGGCCTTCAGGAAAGCGCCGCGCCAGGAAATCTTCGCACAAACCGGCCTTCAGTTCATGCAACTCAACACCCTGTTTCAGTTGCTGGCCCTCAAACGGCACGCCCCGGAACTGTTGGAGCGCGCCGCGTGCCTGCTCTTCATGCCCGATTTCATTCATTGGGCCCTGTGCGGCTCGCGCGTGTCTGAATTCACCATCGCCTCGACTTCGCAATGCCTGAACCCGCTAACCCGCACTTGGGCCGGCCCGCTCTTAAAGAAATTCGGATTACCCCTCCGCATCTTTCCAAAAATTGTTGCGCCAGGAACCAGCCTGGGGCCCCTGCGGCGCGGCCTTGCCGCAACGCTCGGTGTGCAGGGAATCAAAGTCGTCGCCCCGCCCTCTCATGACACCGCCTCGGCTGTTGCGGGTGTTCCGACCGCTCATACTGGCCAGGCCAATTGGGCCTACATCAGTTCAGGGACCTGGTCGCTCATGGGCGTCGAGGTGCGCCAGGCCTCGCTCTCACAACGCACTCAGGAATTGAATCTGACCAACGAAGGCGGGGTCGAGGGCACCTATCGGCTGCTTAAAAACATCATGGGCTTGTGGCTGGTTCAGCAATGCAAGCGCGCCTTCGAGTGCCGGGGTCAGCACTATTCCTACGCTCAACTCGCTCGGATGGCGGCAAAGGCGCCACCCTTACGCTCCCTGGTGAATCCCGATGACCCGGGGTTCCTGAATCCGCCGGACATGCCCAAGGCCATCCAGGCATTTTGCCATAAGACAGGCCAGCCGCTTCCGCGCACCGAAGCCGAGTTGGTCCGGTGCGCCTACGAAAGTTTGGCGCTGAAATACCGCCAGGTGCTGGGTTGGCTCGAAGAACTCACTGGCAATCGCATCGAGGTCATCCACGTTGTCGGCGGCGGTTCCCAAAGCAAGATGCTCAACCAATTTACCGCCGATGCCTGCCGCCGCCCCGTTGTGTGCGGCCCCGTCGAGGCCACCGCCCTGGGCAATCTCCTGGTCCAGGTGCGGGCTAGCGGCGAGTTGTCCGCCCTGGCCGAACAGCGGGAGGTGGCGCGCCGCTCGAGCCATGTGACCGCTTATGAGCCGTTGGATGCGCAACGATGGGACGCCGCAGCCGCACGGTTTAACGAATTGTAGGCATCTCTTCTATTCAAACCCCTATTCTGAAATCATTTTGGCATCGAGCGCTACCGATCGGGGGGGCAACAGCGCCAAGTTAAGTCCAGAAAGCGTTTATTTCGGATGCGAGTGGCACGTCTAAATTCGGGACACCCCGGAAGAAATGATCTTGAGAAGGGTCGGTTTCCACGGTGTAGCGCGCACCCCCGGAAAATAGGACCTGGGCACACCGATTGCTGCCGTTTGGGTCATGGGTACGCCACAACAAAAATGAGAATCTCCGGGGGCAAGCCGTGTAAGGCCAAGGGGCATTCCCAGGCGGACTGGCATAAATCGAGCGCATGGGGCGAAGCCGATCCATTGTGAAAGCAAGTTTCAGCACGAAGGTGATGGCGCCACTGGTTTCGATCATGGTGCTGCAACTAATCCTTACTGTTTGGTTGGTGAATCGCCGCATCACACGACAGTTCCAAACCCAAGCCGCGCGCAGTTTGGAAACCGCCGACTCGGTATTCCGCAACTCGGAGAATCTGCACACGAAAAACCTCTTGCTGCGCTTTCGCAATCTCTCAAACGAGCCGCGCTACAAAGCAGCCTTTCAAGGCAGGCATATGCAGACCGTGCGGGATGCAATCAAGGACTTGCCGGCCGATCAAGGAGTGGATGTGGCCTTGTTCACTTCCAGCAAGGGGGACATCCAAGCCAGCGCCCAGCGCGACCCGCGCCTGTCTCTGGGAGAGTTCGAAACGAGCAGCGCGGCTGCTATGAAGCAGGCTCTGGCCGGCGAACCAAGAGCCGACACCATCCGGGTTGGCGCCCGATTATTCGATGTGGTTTCAATCCCGGTCTTTGGCGGCAGCGGATTTCCGATTTTCGGGAGCAGCAGCACGGTTCCGGTTGGCGTGCTGGTAGTGGGCTCTGAGATCGGCGACAGCGTGGCGCGAGAGCTCAGCGCACTCACTCACAGCCAAATCGTCCTGCTGGCCAATGGCCATGTTGTCGCCTCAACCATTCCGGGTTCAAATTTCCGTGAACAGTTGGCCCGGCTGTTCACCCAACGCGCCGAAGAGGCCCGCTCCAGCGGGCCGGGGCAGGTGCTCCTGGGCGACGAGCATTATTTTTGCGCAGCGGGCAAATTCGTGTCTCTAAACGGGGACGGCGGCCTTGGCTATCTGCTTCTGTCGTCTTACGAACAACCGCTGCGGGCCTTTGAAGGCATGCAACAAACGGTCCTGCTGGTTGGAGTATTGGGGATTCTGTTAGGCGCCGCGATTGTGGGCTTGCTGGTGCGCAAAGCCACAAAGCCTCTGCGCCAATTGCAACTGAGCGCCGAATCCGTCGGGCGCGGCGATTTTTCCCGTCATGTCGAAGTGACCTCGAATGATGAATGCGGCAAACTCGCGCTTGTTTTCAATCAGATGACGGAGAATCTGAAGCGGGCGCGGCAGGAGCTGGAGTGCAGCGTCTCGACTCTCAAGACAACCCAGGCGCAGTTGATCCGGAGCGAAAAGCTCTCGGGCATCGGTGAATTTGTTGCCGGCGTGGCGCACGAATTAAATAATCCCCTGACGGCCGTAATGGGGTTCTCTGAATTCCTTGTCGAAGCTCCCACGCACCCGCAACAAAGGCGTTACCTCGAACTCATTTACAAGAGTGCCCAGCGATGCCAGAGAATTGTCCAAAGCCTGCTCATCTTCGCGCGCTGCCATCCGCCGGAGCGGAAACTTTCAAATGTGAACGCCCTCATTGGGGATGCCGTCGAGTTCATGCAATACCAACTGCGCACGAGCAATATCGAGATCGTCACGGAGCTGGATCAGAATTACCCAATTCGATGCTGGATGGGCATCAAATGCAGCAAGTATTCCTGAACATCATCAACAACGCCCGCCAGGCCATTGAAGCCAAAGGCAAGAAAGGCCGTGTGATCATCAGGACCGAGAATATCGGACAAGGAATCCGCATTGTCTTCCAGGACGATGGACCGGGCATTCCGCAGGAATATCTGTGCAAGCTATTCGACCCATTTTTCAGGACCAAAGAAATTGGAGAAGGAACCGGCCTGGGCTTGAGTTTGTGTTACGGGGTGGTGACCGAGCACGGTGGGACGATTCAGGCGCGCAGCAAGACCGGGCAAGGCGCAGAGTTTGTTATCGATATCCCTATCATGGCCGCAATCGCGGACAAAGGGCAGGCGCCTCTTCCGCCGGCCAATCCGGTTTCAAACTTCAAAAAGGGCCTGGGGAAGAAGGTGCTCGTGATTGACGATGAGGAGCCGATTCTGGAGATGGTTCGCAGCGAGCTCACTCAACACGGTTATCAGGTCGATGTGGCGCAGGACGGAGAGGCTGCTCTGCGCCGGTTGAATGAGACCAACTACGATTTGGCCCTATGCGACTGGAAAATGCCGGGGCTCAACGGCGCGGATGTCTATGAACGGCTGAGGATTTCCAATCCGCTATTGTCTGAGCGGGTGGTTTTCATCACTGGTGACATCATCAACGGTAGAGTCGAAAAATTCTTAAAAGACCGAAGAAAGGCTTGTTTGCCAAAGCCATTTTCTCTTGCTGATTTCCGGGCTGCGATTGAGCAGGCGCTCAGCGCACCCTGAACAGGCTCTTCGCTTAGCGGGCTGCGACTACGCTCCATTGACCCCGGATGAGTTGGCGGACCATCGGGGTGGCAGGAGGGAGCTTTCTGTAATCCAAAAAATTCACGTCAAAGGCCCATTTCCGCGTTGGGGCGTTGTAGTAATTGGCCGAGCCGGTGCCGGGGTCATTCCACCAATTGGTTGCATATTGGCTGGGAAACATGACGACCATTGAGCCATTGTAAGTGAACGTCTTGCCGCTGCTGCCCCAGTCCTCGAGAAAACGAGGAAAATTCTCAACGCCGCCGCTATAATGGCCGACCTTGCCGACGGTGGCGGTTTGAACGATACCCGCCATAAAGGCGGCATTCACCGTGGTGTCCGTAGCAGGCCGTTGTGTAACAGATTTAGTGTTGTTGATATAGTCCTGCCAGGATTGGGAAAGAACGGTGATGGAATCGCCAACGAGCGAAGCCGGCAATGTGTTGGAGGTGTTGGTGTAGCCGGGGGTGGTCACAGGCGCATTAAAACTGCCCTTCACATAGAGCGGCAAGGCGGTGGCGACCGTCAAGCCACCCGGGGGCAATTGCTGGCCATTGGAAACGCGGACCACTGTCAGGTTTCCGGACTTAACGCGTTCGTCATTCACATAGACTGAGTTGATGGGATGGCCCAAGGTTGCCAGGACGCGATTGTTTAAGGAGGACCCGCCGGAGGCGGCGGTATTGGTCATCCATTTGTTCATGAAACCCACGTTCAGGTCGGTCAGCATCGTGTTCTTTTGTTCCCGCGCGTCATAGAAACTGTCATTTGTCGTCACGAACGAATAAGAGGCGTTTGTCCCCACGCCAACGTCGGGAGTAACATCCTTAAAACCGTCCCATTGACCTGTTTGGACGATGGCGTTGGTTGGGGTGACTGTGACAACCAGGTCGGCATTGTTATAGTAGCGCTGCTTGCCCTCGGGCGAGTTGGGGTCTTCATTGAAAGGGGGGACCTCGACAATGCTTCTAACGGCAGCGGGGCTGTTGTTTGTGCCGACCGGCAGGGTCAGGGAGCTGGCATGGGGCGTCGGCTGGTTGGTCATATCGTAAGTGGGCATCTTGCCACTGGGAGCGGTCGGGTCCCCCGGCGCGCGGCTGCCATTGTGAATGTCCCCCACCGCTGTGACGGTGTCGGCGTATTCCAAAGTCGCGCCAGGGCAGGTATAAATATCGGCGTTGCTGTGGACCTTTCCGGTGATTTTCATCGCGGGTCCCGGATTGATCTCGAGAGTCATGCCATAAAAGATGGCGAACTGGAAAACCGGGATGGATGCCAATTGCAGTTCCTGGTCCACGGCCGCCGCCATGTCATAAGGGCCCACGGGCCTGGCGTTGGCGCGGACCGAGCAGTTGTAAGCGAGTCCATATAATCCCGCAAACTGACCGCTTAAACTGGTCATCACATTGGTGCTGCTGCCGGTAACAAAGGTCCGATTCACCCCGCCGGCGCCATCGCTAAATTGGTAGGCCGCAGCCCAATCGTTCGTCGGCACCAGATTCTGATAAGCGATGAGATTGGCCGGATCGTAGCTTTGGTTGACGAAATCGCGGTCCAGGTAGCTCAACACCAACTCGGTGGCCCCTTCGGCGGCGGCTACGGCGCTATTATAGGTGTTATGGCGGTCGTTAAGGACGGAACTGCTTTCGGTCCAGCGAGCGGCGCTGGCGAATAGGCCAATACTGATGCCACCGATGACCATGACAGTAGCCAGGGCGTAGGCCTCCTGCCGGCGCTTCTTTTTGAAAAATTGTGTGTCCATAGATATTCGATGGGTTAATTATTGGATGGCTCTGCGTGTGATGCGGGTTTGCAAATGGTAGTAATCGTAATAAGGCCGCGCGTTGGCGTTCCCGGCCAGGAATTCCCACTGATAGAACTCAAGGCTCATTCGGATGACGCGGTTATTCTGGTTGTTCGTCAGAGTATTTCCGGCGTAGTCTTCGGCGTAAAAAACGATGGGATTGGTTATGCACAAGGAGACGACCTCGATGGGGTTTGTCCCGTCGATACGTTTCAAATCATTGTAAGCGGGGTCGCGGTAGTAACAGATGGGTGAGTTGGTATTTGAGGACGGGACAATCTGCACCGCGTTGCCCTCGCGCAGGCCATTGCCGGTAATGCTGACAAACCCGTTGCTGGTTGCATTGCCGACATAGACCGCCTTTGCCGAGCGAATCTCATCCCGCACTTGGTTTAAAGCGGCGCGCGCCTGCTGGCTGGCGTTTAATTTGGTTGCCGTAATGTTGAACATTTTCAGGCCCAAAACATGGGAATAGACCAGGCCGATAATCACCATCGAAAAAATGGCCGTGGCCACCATGATCTCAGCCAGCGTAAAAGCAGCCCGGCCCTGTGCCGTCTGCGAAAATTGGCAAGTGGGTTTCATTGGTCGGGAGCGCGCAGTGTAACCACCGTATTGGTAAAGGGGCCGCGATTGCGGGGGCCGCGATTGGCAAGCATCCAGACACAGTCGGCGCGCAGTTGCCGCAACGGAGGGTTGAGGGAGACGGCAGAAATGCTGACGTAATTGGTCGCGTAGGTGATGTTGCCGCCCGAGACGGGGACATCCAGCGTGGAAACCTGGGTGTAGTTGGTGACGCCCAATTGGTCCACCATCGGCCAGGCCTGGGGGTCCCATTGGGCCGAGCGCGCCTGCTCAACGGCTTGCATAGCCACCGAGTGGGCGGCCAGGGAATAAGTGCTCCATTCCGCATGGTCGGCTGTGGCCACATAACCGTACAGAACTCCGGCGAAAATCAGACCCGCTACCGCAAGGGAAACCGCCACCTCCGTCAGCGTGAACGCCGTATTTTGTTGCTTTTTAGATGGCCAAGATCGGCTGCGTGTTCTCATACAACGAACCGCGCGTGCCTTGCTTTTAAGCAGTCGCAATGCCAGAGAGCCTCATGTCTGAGAATCCCTCGGTTTCCCGATAGTTGGCTTTCTCAGTTCTGTCTGTGTATGAGGCAAACAGCCGCGAATCAAAGACATCAATGTCCAACACTGGGGCAAAAGGACCGATTGCTGATTTGCGCCTTTTCAACTGTGAGAACCTGGCCGGCGAATTGGAGGAGTATCGGCGAGTTCCCGAGGCCTTGGCTACACCACAAAATCAGCGGGTTGGGCGCGGCGATCCTTTTTGCTGAGGACCTTGACGTTGGCCTCTTCCTGGACCACCAGAGAATGCGGCGGCACGCTCGAGGTCAGAAAGACGTTTGCGCCAATCGTGCTGCCTTCGCCGACGATGGTGTCGCCGCCCATAATAGTAGCGCCCGCATAGATTGTGACACGGTCTTCGATTGTGGGATGGCGCTTCAACCCGCGCAACTGCTGGCCGGCGGAGAGTGATTTGGCCACCAACCCGACGCCTTGGTACATTTTGACGTGGTTGCCGATCTGGGTGGTCTCGCCCACAACCGTTCCGGTGCAGTGATCGACGAAGAAATGGGTGCCGATTTCTGCGCCCGGATGCAGGTCCATGCCCGTCCGGGCATGGGCCCACTCGGTCATAATGCGCGGGATGAGAGCGATTTTATTGCGATATAGTTCGTGAGCGAGGCGCTGGACAGCGATGGCCTCGATGAATGGATAAGCGACAATGACCTCTTCCTTGCTCAGGGCGGCCGGGTCGCCGTTGTAAGCGGCCTCGGTGTCCGTCTGGAGCAAGTCGCGGATGCGGGGCAGGCTTTCAAGGAACTGCACGGTGCAATTGCGCGCCACGGCGCGGAAGTCCTTTCGCGCCCCTGCGAACTCCGGGGGCGGATTGTATTCGAGGCTCTTGGCGACCTCGGTTTCGAGGTTATTAAGCACTGCTCCCAAGAGCGCCGAGGTCTCGGCCTTGAGCTCCGAGGAATGGAACAGCTTGCCAAAAAAACCTGGAAAAAGCAGGCGAAGCAAATCCATCGTGATGACAGCTATCGCGCGTTTGGAGGGAAGGTTCTTGCCGTCCAAATGGTTGATGCCGCCGACGCGCTGGTAGGAGTCGGTCAAGCGGTCGGTTAATTTGTCCAGAGCCGATTGCACGGGGCCAAGTATCGTTGAATTAAGGGCTGATAGCAAGCTGAGGGGAGGCACCCTATGGATACCGCTTCGCGCGGACCAGAAGGCGCGCCAGCGTCTTGGACTTCGGTAGTCCTCTACCGCTTTTGGATGTCCTTCTATTCTCATTCTGCGCGCCACATTCAATGCCACTGGACGTGGAGTGGGAAACTCAAACACCTGGGACGGCCCAAAAGCGCCAGAGGACTGGCGCAGTCCACGACGCTTCGCGCGGATTAAAGCCCTTCGGTTGGCTCAACGCAGCAGCGCCTTGGACATCCAGAACGCTTCGCGTGGACCAATGATTCATGCCGCATCGTTTGTCCTGATCGCATCTTTAGGCGCTTCGGGCCCCAAGCGCACTGGTTCTTTGGCGCTAATATTGTTGCCCATCAGAACAATTTGCTCCGTTTGGCCGCCCCGTACTTCGAGAAAGGCTTGGGTCTTTCCCAACGTCGAGCAACCGTGAATAAAGGCGCGCCTCGTTTGAACCAGCCTGAGAGCGGGCTGTGTGCCTTGAATGGCCGGGCTCCGGAACCCGGCCACTTCGATGTCCCTTACATCCTCGCAGCATAGCGCCGGGCGGGCTTCCTGCGGACCGCACGCAAACTCAAGCTGCCTGAGACGCAAGCCGTTAACATGCCTGCTATACAGGCCATAGGCCGGCAGCCTGCCGAACATGCGCGCCTCTGGATAGGAAGACGCGACCTCGGGAATCGGGCGCTCCGTCCACTCGGCTTTGCCGTTCTCTTCACTGTCAATCCGGATATTGGACAATGTCACGTCCTCCACATCAAACCCAGGCAGACCCGTGACCGAACTGGTGAGGATCGCCCCTGAGGCGTGGACGTTCTGGATCATGACACCGCGCAGCGTTCCGGGTGCGCCGTCGGGGCGCGGATGCCGGTTGCCGCGCCGGATGAAAATGGGCGTCCGTGCGCGCTGCATGCGGATGTTGGAGATGACCACGCCCTCAAGCCGGCCACCGTCCACCATTTCCAGGGCGATGCCCGAAATCACGCGCGCCCTCGCATCCACATCGTCATTATAAATCACCGAATTGCTAAACGTGACGTTCTCAAAGGCGCCAAAGGTGGCTGTGCCGAATTTCAATCCATTGCAGCAGCAGGTCAGCACGCAATTGGTAATCGTGATGTTTTTCGACACGCCCGGCTCCCCGCCGTAAGGGCTCTCGCTCTTGAGACAAATGGCGTCGTCGCCCGTATCGATCAAACAATCCGAGATAAAGACGTTTCGGCTGCAAGTCAGGTCCAGCCCGTCTGTATTGGGGCCAATCACGGGGTTTTTGATAGTAATCCCGCGGATCAGCACGTGCTCGCATTGAACGGGCCGCAACGTCCAGCCGGGGGCATTTTCTATGCGGATGTCTTCAACGCGCAGGTGCTTGCAGTTGTAGAATTCCAGCAAAGGCGAGGGGCGGTCCAGGGGCTTCCAATCGTAAGTGGCCACATCGCGCCAGCTTTCCTGCGGTGGCGGCACAACACGTCCGCTGGGCACCCAATAGGCCGGACCTTGCCCGTCAATCCGGCCCGGTCCCGCAAGCCCCACATTTTCCGCATCGCGCGCAAAGATGAGATGCTTTTGATTGGCATCCCCTTTGAGGCTCGGGCCTGACTTGGGGGAATAATCGGAAAGCTGTTTGCTGCCGAGCAAGGTCGCTCCCGCTTCGAGGTACAGGGTGACGTTGCTCTGGAGCACCACTGTTCCGGATAGGTAGATGCCGGGGGAAACGTACACCACTCCGCCCCCGGCTGCGGCGCAGGCCGCAACGGCCCGGTTCAGCGCGGTGGTATCCAGCGCCTTCCCGTCGCCAACAGCCCCGTACTGTTTCACATCAAAGATTCGCGCGCCACCCATCTCATTTTCTTTTGCGCATAGCGGCAAAGTCCAGAGCGGACCTCCCGCGGCAAGAATAGCAGTCACGCCGAGCAGTTCTCTGCGGTTCATAACGCTTTCATGAGGCCAACCCAGGCACAAGTCAATCCAACTTAACCATTTTGTTTTTTGACGGTTTAAGGTATTTGTGACTCCTGAACCGGGCGGAAGGGTTCCGTCCCAAACACAAACGACCACAAAAATGAAACGACGCCATTTCTTGAAAACCTCACTCGCAGTCTCGACGCTCGCCGGGTTGGGCGCCGCCGGCCTGAGCGCCTCGGCCGCAGGCAAAAAGAAGGAGTATTACGAACTGCGCGCATATCACCTGAAATCCGGCGCCAGCCATGACCTCTTGGATGGCTACCTGCAAAACCTGGTGATTCCCACGTTGAACAAAGCCGGGAGCAAGCCCATCGGTGTTTTCACCCAACAGGAACGCAACGGCAATCCGGCCAACACCGAGGCGCGCGACCCGGATACGGTTTTCGTGCTTATCCCCTACCCCTCGCTTGAAGCTTTTGCCAAGGCAACCCGCGCGCTGAGTGAGCAGATTCAGGCCCAGGAGGCCAGTTCTCAGTATCTGGGAGCGCCGAAGGACAATCCCTCCTTCGACCGCATCGATAGCTGGCTGCTCCTGGCATTTGCCGGCCAGCCGAGAATTGAATTGTCCCCCTACGCGCGCGAGAAAAAGCCGCGCATGTTCGAAATCCGCACCTACGAAAGCCATAGCGAAATCAAGTCGCTCAAAAAGGTCGAGATGTTCAACGCGGGCGAAATTGAGACGATGCACGAGGTTGGCCTGGGCCCGATCTTTTACGGCCAGGCGCTCATTGGCCGGGACCTGCCACACTTGACCTACATGCTCTCTGCGGCAGACCAGGCCGCGCACAGCAAGCATTGGGAAGCGTTTGGCAAACACCCCGTGTGGAACAAGCTCAAGAACGATCCGAAATACGCCGACACGGTCTCGAAGATTATCAATCGTTTTGTAGTCCCCACGTCCTATTCTCAGATTTAGATTTGGATAAAAGGTCTTTGGGCGAGCGTGAGAGCTTTTAAAAAAAGAGCGACTTCCCTCCCGAAGTCGCTCTCGTCTCGATTGCCCTTCAACCCATGATGAATTGAACGAAGGCGCCAATCAAGGCTGCCTTGTCCGTACGCCCGGAAGAGCCTTTTCTCAACTAGGGTTTTGACCCCAGGCACTTGTTCGTCCCTCGTGCTCCAGGGGACCAACGTTGCTGCGACCGACGACGTAGCGCACCTCACCCGCTCGCTACCGCTGGATTCTTGCCGAGCCTCCCTTGGCCAGTGCGCGCACCTGCTCGACGGTGGCCATGGTGGTATCGCCAGGAAACGTGGTCAGCAGAGCGCCATGCGCCCAGCCCAGCTTCACAGCCTCCTCTTCCGGTTCACCCGCAAGCAAACCATAGAAAAAACCGGCGGCAAAACCGTCGCCTCCGCCGACCCGGTCATACACGTCCAGTTGGCAAGTGGGGGCCAAAAAGGTTTGGCCATTAATCCAGGCCACGGCACTCCAACTGTGGCGGTTAGTCGAATGCACCTCGCGCAGGGTCGTTGCAAGCACTTTGATTTGGGGATGCTTTTGACGGACCTTATCAATCATTCCAATAAATGCGCTGGGGTCCAATTTCGATTTGGCGGCGACTTCAGGGCCGGTGATGCCCAAACCCATCTGCAGGTCCTCTTCATTGCCGACCAATACGTCCACATTCCTCACGATGCGTTCGAGCACCGACACGGCCCGCTGGTGGCCACCGGAGATGTTCCACAGCTTGGCGCGGTAATTGAGATCGAACGAGATTATAGCGCCCGCGCTTTTGGCGGCTTGCATCCCCTCGATGATGAGTTCGGCGGTGGTGGACGAAAGGGCGGCAAAGATACCGCCACTGTGAAACCACCGCAGCCCGCCATCAAACAGGGCTTTCCAATCGAAATCGCCGGGCTTCAACAGTGCCCCGGCTTCGTTGCAGCGGTTGTAGAACACCACCGGGGCACGCACCCCTTGCCCGCGGTCGCTATAGACCGTTGCCATGTTCGGACCGTTCACACCGTCATGCTTGAAATGTTTGTAGAACGGCCTCACTCCCATAGCCCGCACCCGCTCAGCTATCAGATCGCCAATGGGGTAATCAACCATTGCGGTTGCAATGCCAGTTCGCAACTCGAAACAATCCGCCAGGTTCGCGGCCACATTGAATTCACCGCCACTGACATGGATTTTGCATTCGGCGGCCTTGCGGAATGGGATGATGCCGGGGTCAAGCCGATGCACCAGCGCGCCTAGAGAAACAAAGTCCAGGCCGCCGGGCGAACGGATATTCAAACCGTATTTCATTTGCTTGCGATTCGACACCAATCCGACAGGAAACTCTAGCAGAAAGAGGAGGGCCTCACCGGTGCTCTACTCCAAGCCGCTGGCTTTTTTGGCGCGGTTGAGGACCTGGCGCGCCACCGCGCGCGCTTTGGCGGCGCCCTGTGCCAAAACCTGCTCGACGCACCCCGGGTTCGACGCCAATTCCGCTCGCTTCGCTCGCGCAGCGGAAAAATAATCCCAATACTGCTCGAACAATGCTTTCTTCAACTCGCCATAACCCAAGCCGCCCGCGCGCAATCGGTTTTCGTAATCAGCCGCCACAGCAGACGGAGCGACTAACCTCATCAATTGAATCGCCAGGTTCTGGCCGGCATCGGGCTTGGGCTCCTGCGGACTGCGACTGTCCATTTTGATGCCCATCACCTTCTTGCGCAGGACCTTTTCTTCGCCAAAAATCTCTATGGCGTTATCGTAGCTTTTGCTCATCTTCTCACCGTCGAGCCCCGGGACCTTTGCCACCTCGGAGCGGATGCGTGGTTCGGGAATGACGAAAGTTTGTCCGTATAATTCGTTGAATTTCACCGCGATATCGCGCGTCACCTCCACGTGCTGCTTCTGGTCCTGACCCACAGGAACGACATTGGAATCGTAGAGCAGGATATCAGCCGCCATGAGCACCGGGTAAGCGAACAGGCCGTGATTGGGCGAGATGCCCTTGGCAATTTTGTCCTTATAACTCGTGCAGCGTTCAAGCAGGCCCATCGGGGTAACCGTCGTTAGAATCCAAGTCAGTTCGGTGACTTCCGGCACGTCCGATTGGCGGAAAAAGACCGTTTTCTTCGGGTCCAAGCCGCAGGCCAGAAAATCCAACGCGCAATCCAGGGTGTTGCGACGCCTTTCCTCCGGGTCGAACAGCGAGGTCATGGAATGGTAATTGGCGATGAAATAGAAGGCCTCACCTTGCTCCTGCAATTCGATGGCGGGCTTCATCATGCCAAAATAGTTACCCAGGTGAAGTGACCCGGAGGGCTGAATGCCGGACAAAATTCGCATAAGTCAGGTTATCAGCCCGCTATTGGCGCAGCAAAGAAGGAAGTGGACGGAAAACGCTCATCTCGGGGCCTGTTTTGGAAATGGAATTGCCGTGATTCATCTTCGCGCTCGTCATCGTTCTCGAAAGCCCTGAAAAATCGAGGACGAAGGAGAACGAGGAAAGAGTCGCCATTTTCAAAGCACGGCCTCAGGTGGATACCCCATTTCCGGACAGCGGGGAGAGCTTAGGCTGAAAGCTATTGCCCCGCGTTACTCGCGTGCGAGGAGTCCCAAAGGGTTATGAGCATCGTTCCGGTATTTAGTCCCGCTTCGCCTCAGGCGAAAGTCATTGTGGACCTTTTTTACATTGTCCTGGGGGTCTGCGCCGTCATTCTGACGATTGTTACGGGCCTGATTACCTGGTCATTACTGCGCTTTCGCGGCAGGGCTGACAGCCCCGAACCACGCCAGACCTTCGGCAGCGTTCCCGTCGAAGTGGCTTGGACGCTTATCCCGCTGCTGGTGGTGATTTGCCTGTTTGTGCTGACGGCGCGCGCGATGAATCAATCCGATCCGCTCCCGGCGCAATTGCGTGCGGATTTGGTCATCACGGGCCACCAGTGGTGGTGGGAAGCGCGCTATCCCAACAGCGGTGTCGTGGCCGCCAATGAAATTCATATTCCCGCCGGGGCGCGGTGGCTGGTGCGGTTGGAGGCCGCCGACGTCATCCACGATTTTTGGGCGCCGCGCCTGGGCCGAAAGATGGACATGATTCCGGGCCATCCGAATTACATCTGGCTGGAGGCACAGCGACCGGGCACTTACAGCGGCGCGTGCGCCGAATATTGCGGCGCGCAACACTCCTGGATGCGATTCAGCGTCATCGCGCAGCCTCCGGGCGCTTTTGAACAATGGCAGCAGGAACAACTCCGCCCGCTGCCGACGCCGGCGTCAGGGCCGGGGGCGCAAGGGGAGAAACTGTTTTCCACGCTCACGTGCGCTAATTGCCACAGCGTGGGCCAGGCCGCTGCACGGCCCTCGATAGCGCCTGATTTGACGCATCTGGCCGGGCGCCAAACTCTCGCCGGCGGCGTATTGGAAAACACACCGGCAAACCTGGTCCGCTGGCTGAGGAGCCCTCAGGCAATTAAGCCAGGGTCGCTGATGCCCAACTTGCAATTGACCCAGCAGCAGGCAGCGGAACTGGCAGCGTATCTCGAGCCTCAAAAGCAATGAACTCGAACGCCTCCAGCGCCGGCGCATTGTCTTTCCCAGCCCACTCCACTGCTCGCGAACGAGGTTCATTGTTCAGTTGGGTCGCGACCGTTGATCACAAGCGCATTGGGGTCCTTTACCTTTCGACCGCGGCGATTTTTATGCTCGTTGGAGGGATTGAAGCGCTATTGGTGCGGCTCCAATTAGCTGTGCCGCGCAACACGCTGCTCTCGCCTGAGGCGTTCAACCAGCTCTTCACCATGCACGGCACCACCATGATCTTCCTGGTGGTGATGCCAACGTTCGTGGGCTTCGCCAACTATTTAGTGCCGCTGATGATTGGCGCGCGCGACATGGCCTTTCCGCGCCTCAACGCGATGAGTTATTGGCTCTTCCTGTGCGGTGGCCTGCTGCTTTACTTCAGTTTTCTCGCGGGAGGAGCCCCGGCGGCCGGCTGGTTTAGTTACGCGCCCCTGAGCGAAACACCCTTTGCCTCAACTAAGGGGGTGGATTACTGGATTCTCTCGCTGCTGGTCCTTGGCACCGGCTCGATTGTGGCCTCGATCAATTTGATCGCAACTATCCTGACGCTGCGCGCTCCTGGCCTGATCTTGCGCAAACTGCCGCTGTTCGTCTGGATGAATTTAGTCAATTCCTTTCTGATTATCCTGGCGCTGCCGGCGCTGAACGCTTCCATTATCATGCTGCTAATGGATCGCAGCCTCGGGGCGTATTTTTTTCTGCCGTCGCACGGCGGGTCCGCCATTTTGTGGCAGCACTTTTTCTGGGCCTTTGGGCATCCGGAGGTCTATATCATGGCCCTGCCGGCGTTTGGGATGATTTCGGAGGTGCTCCCGGTCTTTGCGCGCAAGCCGATCTTCGGTTACGCGTTTGTGGCGGCCTCGACCGTCGCCATCGCACTGTTGAGTTTTGGGGTGTGGGCGCACCACATGTTCGCCGTCGGCATTGGCCGGCCTCTCGACCTCTTTTTCTCGATTGCCAGCTTGTTAATCGCCATCCCTACGGGCGTTAAGATTTTCAACTGGTCAGCCACTCTTTATGGCGGCTCATTGCGCCTTCGAACTCCAATGCTGTTCGCCCTGGCATTCCTGGTTCAATTCACGATTGGCGGCCTGACGGGTGTGATGTTTGCCTGCGTGCCCTTGGATTGGCAAACCACCGATACGTACTTTGTTGTCGCCCATTTCCATTACGTCCTCTTCGGCGGCTCATTCTTCGCCATTCTCGCCGCAACCTACTACTGGTTTCCGAAAATGACGGGCCGCATGCTCTCGGAGCGGCTCGGCAAGTACGTCTTCTGGCTGGCCGTGCTGGGTTTCAACGGGACCTTTTTCGTCCAACATTTTCTCGGCCTCATGGGCATGCCGCGCCGGGTCTATACGTATCCTGACCTGCCCTACTGGGGCAGTTTGAACCTGATTTCGACCGTCGGCGCTTTTATTTTGGGTTTTTCGGTGCTGCTGCTGTTGTGGGACGTCGGGCGCAGCCTGCGCGCCGGAACACCGGCAGGCGACAATCCCTGGCAGGCCTGGACCCTTGAATGGGCAACTTCCTCGCCGCCTCCGGAACATAATTTTGAACGCGTGCCCCCGGTGCGCAGCCGCCGACCGCTCTGGGACCTGGCGCATCCGGAAACGCCAGACCCGGTCATTTCCGGTGAAACATCCCAAAACCATCCTTTGCTCGAAAAAAACTTTGTCGGGATAAACGCCTTCATCCTGTCGGAAGGTTTTTTCTTTGTAATGCTGATCGCGGCGTTTGTTTACTATAACATCCAGCAGCATGGGGGGCCGTTGGCCGCAACGCTGCTGGACCGCAGCAGGACCGCGTTGTTCTCGGCGTTCCTGTTCAGCAGCAGCTTCACGCTATGGCGGGCAGAGGCTGCTTTGCGCCAGAAGCGCTTTGCAGGGTTTAATGGGTGGTGGATTGCCACCATCATGTTGGGGCTGGTGTTTATCGCAGGACAAGGCAGCGAATACCTGGCGCTGTTTCAAAAAGGAGTGGTCATCAACTCGAATCTGTTCGCCACCACCTTCTTCGCTTTAACAGGTTTTCACGGCCTGCACGTTTGTATCGGACTATTGGCCCTGGTCATTGTGTTGGGTCTGTCATGGACGGGAGACTTCAAAACCGGGCGCACCGAGGCGGTGCGGACGGTAGGGTTATATTGGCATTTCGTGGATATGGTCTGGGTGTTTGTTTTCACAACGGTCTATTTATTGGGACCTTCTTTATGACAACAAAGCAATTTTTGATTTCGGCCTGGCCAGTGCATCCGGCTGCACTGGCCGCAGCGGCAGCATTGGCAGCAGGATATATTGTCCATTGGCGCGCTTCGGGCCGGAGTGTAAAAGGCCGCGCGGGCTTTCTGGTGATAGCAACCGCCTTATTCCTGTTGGTGCTCGATTCCCCCTTGGACGCGCTGGCCGACGGTTATTTATTCAGCGCGCATATGCTCCAACATCTGCTGTTGCAGTTGGTGGTGCCAGCATTCCTGCTGTGGGCACTGCTCCCTTCGCCGTCATTTTCCTCCTCATATTCGTCCTCGAAAAAAGGCGAAGGCCTCCGGCCCGCTTTGCAACGACTTGGCAAGTTCCTAACCAAATCCGCTGTGACCTGGCTGGCCGGAGTAGGGGGGATGTGGGTTTGGCACGTGCCAGCTTTGTGCGACGCGGCCACATCGTACCCTGTAATGCGGGGCATCCAGGTGCTTTCGCTGCTGGCCCTCGGCGCCCTCTTTTGGCTGCCTGTCATTGGTCCACGCCCTCAACAGCACCTGCCTCCTTTGGCAGGAGTGCTCTATTTGTTTACCGCATGCGTCGGTTGCACGCTCCTGGGTATAATCATTACCTTTGTTCCAGTGAGCGTCTGCCCGGTTTACCTCCACCCGTCCGGTAGCGCGCAAATGCTCGCTCTGATTCGGAATGGGTGGGGGCTGACCCCTGCAGTGGACCAACAGATCGGCGGTCTGCTGATGTGGGTGCCGGCCTGTGTTATCTACCTGTGCGGCATTATGGGCTTGCTCGCTCGTTGGTATGCGGGCGCAACAGAGGCGACGGGCCCCATTCAGCCGAAAGGAGAACCAACAACCGTTTGAGCCGGCTTGCTTTGCTCCTATGAGCGACCTTCACTTAAAACCATCTCAAAAACCCGAACACCAGGACTGGAATCCGGCCCGCCCCGATATCATCCCGGAACCCACTCCTTGGCCCGCGAGCCTGGCGCTGGCGGTGACCCTCAGCCTCTGGGGGCTGGCGACTTCATTTTTGATTACCGGCATTGGGGTAGGCCTGTTTGCAATCTCAATCGTCGGCTGGATCGGAGAAATCCGTCGTGAACGCAGAACTAAGTAATACTGTGCCGCCCGGACCGGCTAAAGCCGAGGAGCGGTCACGACGGGAATTTCTCGAATTGTTGACCCTGGGGCTGGGCGCCGGCGCCACTGCCGTTTTGGTTGTGCCGGCGGTTGGGTTTATTCTGGCGCCCCTGCTGACCCGCAATCCGCAAGTCTGGCGGTCAGTCGGCAGCATAGAAGATTTCAAAATCGATGAAACAGTGGCCGTGCGGTTCGAGGACGCATCAGCGTTGCAGTGGGCCGGAGTGACGGCGCGAACGGCGGCCTGGCTGCGGCGCGAGGGGCCAGAGAAGTTTGTGGCGTTTTCAATCAACTGCACCCACCTGGGATGCCCCGTTCGCTGGTTGCCACAGGCCGATTTGTTCATGTGCCCTTGCCATGGCGGGGTGTACTACAAGGACGGCTCGGTCGCCGCGGGGCCGCCGCCTAAACCCCTGGTCCGCCTGCCTGTCCGCCTCTTGAACGGGCACGTAGAAATTCTCACCGCTCCAATACCTATCACCTGATCAGAGCATGTTACGCGGAAGCCTTAGACGCGGCTACACGTGGCTCGAGGACCGCCTCGGGATTGTGGCCCTGTTCCGCCCGATGTTGGAACATCTGGTGCCGCCGGATGCGCGTTGGTGGTATGTGTTTGGCAGCGCCACCATGGCGGCGTTCATGATCCAGGTGTTTTCAGGAGTCGCATTGGCCTTCTCTTATGTTCCCTCCGCAGCCCATGCTTACAACGCCCTACAGTTCATCTCCCAACAGGCCACCTTTGGCCGGTTCATGCGCGGTCTGCATTATTATGGAGCATCGGCAATGGTCTTGATGATGGGCATCCACATGGCGCAGGTCTTCTTGTTTGGGTCGTATAAATACCCGCGCGAAATGAACTGGGTAACCGGTTCTTTGCTGCTCGGCTTCACGCTGATCATGGGATTCACCGGACAACTCCTGCGCTGGGATCAGACCGGGGTTTGGTCGGTCGTAGTGGCTGCTGAGCAGGTGGGCCGCACGCCTCTAATCGGCCACTGGCTGGCGCGATTCACTTTGGGAGGCGATACGGTTGGTGGGGCCACACTCAGCCGGTTCTTTGCCATTCATGTTTTCGTCATGCCGGCCCTGATTTTTGCGTTCGTCGGCCTGCACCTGCTCCTGGTGTTGCGCCACGGCATCTCTGAGCCGCCCACTCCCGGACGGCCTGTGGACCCCAAAACCTACCGCGAAGAATATCATGCCTTGCTCAAAAAAAGCGGCAAACCTTTCTGGCCGGACGCCGCCTGGCGCGACATGGTTTTTGCCGTCGCGATGACGGTTGCCATCGTTATCCTGGCCTTGGTATTTGGCCCTCCAGAATTAGGCAAACCGCCTGACCCAAGCATCATCGCGGCCGACCCGCGGCCAGATTGGTATTTGCTGTGGTATTTCGCCGTGCTCGCCCTGCTGCCGCATGGAACGGAACAGTATTTTATGGTTTTTGGTCCGCTGATTGCTGGATTTCTCCTCATCATGCTTCCGTTCGTCTTCCCCAAAGGGGAGCGCAGCGCGCGGCGCCGCCCGTGGGCATTGGCATTTGTGCTGATGGTTTGCTTGGGTATCGGCGCGCTCTGGATAGCCGGTGCGCGGGCCAACTGGTCGCCCGACTTCAAGGCCAAGCCGTTGCCAGCCGAGGTGGTGGGCGCTGCCACAGGCCCGGTGGCGGAGGGGGCGCTTCTCTTTTATCAAAAAGGCTGCCTGAACTGTCACGACATCGCAGGCCATGGCGGACACCGGGGGCCCAACCTCACGTTCATCGGCAGGAAGCTGAGTCGCGAACAGATGATCCTGCGCATTGCCAATGGCGGGCTCAATATGCCCGCCTACGCCGGCAATCTCACCGCGCAGCAAATGGACCTGCTGGTTGCATTTCTACAATCGCGAAAGAGCAGCCTGAAGACGGGCCAACCGACTCCTTGATGCAATCAGGAGCGCGCTTCAAAGAATGAATAAAAGGAGTTAGATTGAACCTATGAGATATTCTGGGGTAGTTTTAGGCTTAGTCATGATCTGTATGTGTATGCCCGCCCATTGCTCTGCAGACCCAACTCAAACGAGCCAGGTCCACAAAGTCGTCAGGGGCGATAACGGCTTTGCCCTCGACCTCTATTCGCAGCTCAAAAACGGCAGCGGCAACCTTTTCCTTTCGCCCTACAGCATTTCGACCTGCCTGGCGATGACCTACACCGGTGCTCGTGGAGACACCGCCAAACAAATGGCTCAGGCACTCCACTTCAGCGCGGACCAGCAGCAGCTTGCATCCAGCTTTGGCGCGCTCCAGCGACAATTGAACGCTATCGAGCAGAAAAGCGGGATTCAATTGGCTGTGGCTAACGGGCTGTGGGCACAGCAAGGCCATCCATTTATCCCGGCGTTTTTAGACACAGCAAAAAATACCTATCAGGCACGAATCGAGCAGGTGGATTTTCGGACACAAGCCGAACCGGTCCGCGAGCAGGTCAACGATTGGGTGAGCCAAAAAACCAAAGGCAAGATTACCAACTTGCTGCAGCCCGGGACGGTGCAAGCCAGCACCCGGCTCATCCTGGCAAATGCCATCTACTTCAAAGGCAAATGGACACGCCTGTTCAACAAAACAAATACGATGCCGGTTCCGTTCTCGGTCAGGTCCAGTCAGAAAGTGCAGGCGCCGTTCATGCACCAGACCGCCGATTTCAAGTATGCTGCCCTTCTCGATGCCCAATTGCTCGAGTTGCCCTATGCCGGAGGCGATCTTTCCATGGTCGTGTTGCTTCCTAAGGAGGACGATGGGCTGCAATCTTTGGAAGGATCGCTCAACGAACAAAACCTCGAGACCTGGCTCGGCCAGGGCAGGTCTCAAAAAGTGGATGTATTTCTCCCGAAATTCAAACTGACTGCCCAGTTCCTTCTCGCTGGAACCCTCAAAACGATGGGAATGAAAGATGCCTTTTCGCGCGCGGCGGACTTTTCGGGAATGGATGGCGCCCGGGATTTATTCATCTCGGCGGTGGTTCACAAGGCATTTGTGGATGTGAACGAAGAGGGCACGGAAGCGGCTGCGGCCACCGCTACCGTGATGCGGACAATGGCCATCATGCGCCAACCCACGCCGGTCTTCCGCGCGGACCATCCCTTTATTTTCCTGATTCGCGACACGCACTCGGGCAGCATCCTGTTCCTGGGGCGGGTTGTGGATCCCACCGAGGGGCCTGGGTGAGGAAAAAAGGGGAAAGAGAGTAAGAGTATGAGTAAGAACAGGGGCAACCGGTAGGCTTCTTCTTACTTCTACTCTTGCTCCTC
Organism: Verrucomicrobiia bacterium; assembly: GCA_035946615.1. Taxonomy (NCBI): domain Bacteria; kingdom Pseudomonadati; phylum Verrucomicrobiota; class Verrucomicrobiia; species Verrucomicrobiia bacterium. Next base: position 723 of record DASYZB010000058.1, on the reverse strand, counting down.
CTCCTCTCTCTCGGTTTCCGGGCGAGCGCCCACCCCTCACGTGCTGAACCGTTGCTGGCTTTTCTGAATGACTTGCATGGCATGGGCTGAGCCGTGCCAGCCACGGACTTCGGTCTTTTTGCCTTCAAGTTCTTTGTAAATCGAGAAGAAATGTTCGATCTCGCGCAGCACGTGCGGGTAGAGGTCGGTATGCTCGCGAATTTGCTTATGGGTTGGGCTGCTCACCGCAACTGCAAGGATTTTCTCGTCAAGAACCTTTTGGTCCAGCATTTCCAGCACGCCCACCGGCCTGGCCTCCACCAGGCAACCGGGAAATGTCGGCTGCACCAGCAAGACCAGGATATCCAAAGCGTCACCGTCTTGCGCCAGCGTGCTGGGAATGAACCCATAATCCCCAGGGTAATGCACCGAAGCATACAGAGGCCGATCCAGGTGAAATACACGCAGCGTCTTGTCGTACTCGTATTTATTGGATTGGCCGCCGGGGACTTCTATGACGGCATTGACAATCTGCGGGGCCTGGCGTCCGCTGGGCAGGGTTAAGTAGTTCATTGTTTGCAATAGCTCATTCTCCCGACCCCTTAGTTAGAGCCTGTCCCAAAAGGGGGAAGTGTCGGTGCCTGCGTTGCGCCAGTGCTGCGCGGAGGGCATTAAATCGGCTAGATTGGGGACTTGCGCCCAAAATCGTCGATTATAGATGTTTTTTGGCCGCCCGACGGCGGG
>DASYZB010000057.1 GCA_035946615.1 Verrucomicrobiia bacterium | reverse complement strand
TTGTTTTAGTTGGTGCGCATAGCAGGACTTGAACCTGCACGGGTTGCCCCACTACCACCTCAAAGTAGCGTGTCTGCCAATTCCACCATATGCGCAATCGGAGCCATTTCAATTAACGGCCCAGGGAGTTAGCCCACACGGGCAGATTCAGGCAAGCGGGGGGTGTTGTCAAGCTTGCCGGCCGGGGGCAGTGAGTCGTGGGAGTCGTGGTTTAGCGCGAGGGCACGCCCAAAAGCGCCTGAGGACTGGCACAGTCCAGGACGCTTCGCGGAGACTGGCACAAGAGGGCGCGCCGGATTGCGGTAGTCCACTAGCCTGGCGAGACGGAGCCTCAGACGGTGGCTCGGGCATCTTGCCCGAGTACCCACGGGGCGAGACGCCCGTGCCACGGCCAAAACTTAGCTCCCAAATACGCCCAGGATGCGCTGCAGGCCTTGCCAATGGCCAGGCTGTTCGGGCTTGAAATAGGCCTCTTTAGCCGGACTGAGATCGAATTGAACGAGGAACCCGATACTGTGCGCCCCGCGCTCACCGGAGCGAATGGCATCGATGCCATACCCGTAGCTGAGCATCACGCGCCACGTCCGCGAGGTGTAAAAGACACCGCCCCCCACGCCGGAGTTCCAGCTTCCGGGTTGAGCGAGTCCGGGCAAATAATCCACAAAGGCGGTGGCTGCTGTGACAGTGAGGTTCCAGCGCTCCTCTTTATCAAGGGCGAAGATGTAATTGCCTCCGAACAAGGCGAACTCCTTTGCTGTGATCTCCTGGTAATAATAACCCGGCAACGATAACGGGAATTCGCCCACTAAGGGCAGAAAACCGCCCAGCCGGTAAGCGCTGAAGCGGTCGGCATCGACACTGCTGCCAGCGGTGATATTAATCGAAAACCTCTGGTGCAGGTTGGTCATCGAGTAGGCCAAATATGCCTCGCCCCAGAACAAGTGGGACTGAGGGCTGACGCTGCGGTCATTGTAGCCGTAGGTATCGGCGCGCGAACGGAAATCGCCCTCATACCAAGCGGAGAGTTCCATGGCCAAAGCCGGGTACAAGGTCGGCTCGCGCCCACCCCAACGCACCCCGGTGCGCACGCTGAAGGTGGCCATATCCGCCGGGAGTTTGAAATTGGGGTCCGTTTCAGGGCCGGTATCATAGCTGTCGTAATGGACGATGCCCCTGAGGACGCCGTTGAGCGGGATCAATTGACCCGGGTTGAACAGATGATAAATGCTCAAACTGCCCTGGGCGCTGTAGGCATCAAAGGATTCCTCAGGCAGGAATTTGCCCTGGCGAATCTCGTTGTAACTGTCCGCAAAACCGCCGCCGGCTATCCCCACGCCGATGTCGGTGTTTTCGCCCAAGGCATGGCTGATGCCCAATTCCGAATCGAGGTAGGTGGGGGCAACGGCCAGCCGCAAGGTGAGATTGGTCTGCATGAAATCCGGCTGGTTCCGGTAGTAAAAAGCGTAAGCCGAAAGCGGGGCATGCCCCTCGAAAGCCGCATTATAACCGATCTGGACCAGGTCGCGTCGAATCGGGTCGATTTGGCCCCAGGCCATGAAAGGGAGTAAAAAAAGCAAGCCGACCCCCAGGACATGCCTTCGGCACAGGTGCATCACGGCGGATTTCCTAGCCGAAATGAACCACTCGGGCAAGCGGTTTGATGGAGAATATGTTGAGTTTGGCTGCAGACCGGCTTTAACTGTCTCCCATGCGATGGAGATGGAACGGAATCCTGGCGCTGCTCTGGCTGGCCATGGCCTTGCCGGCTGCGGCGGGGACCGGGCGGGTGCTCAAGGTGCTTCCCGAGTTGCTCGATAAAGGTGGCAAGACTTCCCTTTATCCGAGCCTTTACGAACGGGATGCTTATCAGGCCATGTTGCGGCAGCATCCGGCATTGGTCTCCGGGATCCGCTTTTATGTGCAATGGAGGACCAAAGCGCCCATTTGGGAACGGCTGAGAATCCGGCTCGAAATGCGCGGCGGAGCCCAAGGCAACCTGGCCAGCCAGATTGCCCTGGAAAAGCCCGTGCCGACCCGCAGCGGTTTGCTGGGGCAATGGACTGCTATCACCCTCGATGGCGACCCTTACAAGAAATTCGGCAGCGTGAGCGCATGGCGAGTCACCTTATGGGAAGGGGGAAAACTCCTGGGCGAACAGAAGTCGTTCCTTTGGTAAGATTGTTCTGCCGCAATCGGGAAAGAGGTTTGCCTGCCGGATGAGCGCCCGAGGTCACCCTTGTTTTTCCTGGGTGCGCAGGGCCCGTTCATAGCAGGCCAGGGCTTCGTTGTAGCGTTCCATGCGGTTGTAGAGGCCGCCCTTGTGCAAATAGGCAACGGTCATGGAAGCATCGGCTGCAATGGCGCGGTCATAACAGGCAATCGCCTCATCGAGCTTTTGGAGCCGTTCGAGTGCTGTTCCTTTTTTTACGAGCGCTTCGGCATTATCAGGCTCCAGGGTGAGCGCTTCATCAAAGCAGGCCAGAGCGGCTTCCGGCTTGTCCAGATTGAGCATGGACTGGCCTTTGCCCAGGAGCATGGCGGAGCGGTCTTGGGTTAGGGTGAGATTCGGATCAACGGGGATCTCTGGTTTGCCAGCCGAGTCCCCATTGCCGTTCGCATCGGCCTTGAGCGGCGTGGCCGTGGTGTGCTCGAGCTCATGAATGCGCCTTTCGAGCTGTTCAAGAGCCCCCAGCAGGCGCAGGTTGGATTTCTCGGCCGCGCCCGGTTCGACCAGGCGGGGTTCGCCGGGGCCGAGCGCAGTCAGCGCCAGCGGCGCTCCCAGCGCCCGCAGGCCAGGCATTGAAGAGGAGATTTCGGCCAGCCCCTGCACGGTGCGGGATTGGAACCAGGCCATCAGGAGCATTGCAATAAACCCAAGCGTCGCGAAGCTTCCGGCCACAATCAGCATCACTCGGTTCGAACTCTGCATCGCTTCGAGTTCGCGCGCGCGTTGGGACGACAGAGCGCTTTCGATTGTTTGGAGGCGAATCGCCAGGGCCTCGGCGTTTTCCATGGCTGCTTGCTGCGCCTCTTTGCGGTTCTGTTCGACCGCCAGTTGCGTTGCGTGCAGTTGTTCCTGCAATTGCAAATAGGCGCGCAGCGTCTCCTGGGAATTCATATCCCCAGAACTGGCGGCAGCCACGGGCGCCGGATTGGTTTCCACCGCCCACAAACGGCAGGACAATACCAGGAAAAGGATAGCCACGCTAAAGGTTAAGGCTTTCATACGCATTCAAGTGAAAACTAAATCTGCAACGGCTTCCGGTCGCCCGGCTGGGAACGTCATCCTCTTGGCGCCAAGACGCCGAAAAAGCCCGGACAAACGCAACCACAAAATACTCATGCCGGATTGAATCAAGACTGAGCCTCTAGTGTTAAAATGTCAATCCCTGCTAAAAAAGTTGGCTTGCCGCAGGGTAAGGGTCAATGGTTCGATAGCGGGAGTCAATGAGCGCGAAGTTTTGGAAGCGGCTTTCCCACGAGCAAACGCTATGGCAGCAGGGCCTCACGCTGGTTGCGGGCGTGGACGAGGCGGGCTGCGGCCCGCTGGCAGGGCCGGTCGTAGCGGCGGCCGTTGTGTTTCCACGGGCCTGGCTCCAAACCGGCTTGTGCTCCAAACTGCGGGGCCTGAACGATTCCAAGCAATTGACTGAAGAACAACGCGAGAGGTATTTCGCAATCCTTGGTTCGCTGCCGGAGATTCGCTACGCCATCGCCAGCGTGGATGCCGAGATGATCGACCGGATCAATATCCGGCAGGCAGCCTGGCGCGCGATGAACCTGGCTCTGGACCAGATCGAGCCTCGTCCGCAACACGCCCTGATCGACGGGCTCAGGATCAAGTGGCTGCCTTACCCCCAGACCGCCTTGGTCCAGGGCGATGCGCGCAGCTACTCGATAGCTGCCGCCAGCGTTCTGGCAAAGGTCACCCGCGACCGGATGATGGTAGAATTCGAAAAGCGCTTCCCAGGGTACGGTTTCGCCCAGCACAAAGGTTATTCCACTCCCGGTCATCTCGCCGCTATCCAGCAGCGCGGCCCGTGCCCAATCCATCGCCGGAGTTTCTTTCCCTTTCGGCCTGTGGAGACCGAGTTGGACCTGTTTTCCTGAGCACGCAGACCAGGTTGTCGGCCAAATCAAACGCGCTCAACAGGCGTTCGGCCAGCCAATAGAGCGCATGGGCCGGTTTGAGCAGCGGGTTTTGTTTATAGGCAGTGGTCCTCTGAAGCAGCGCGGCGCGTTGGCTATCCTGGACCTCCTGGCCTCCGCTGCGCCAATCCTGCCAAAGGATAATCGGGTTGAAATGCGTCGTCCGCAGTTCAATCACCGCGAACCGGCTCCCGGCCAATCTCCGCAACGTCGGTCTTGTAAAGTAATTCAAATGTTGCGGGTAAATGTACCGGTAATGGCCGCCCAGCATCCGCGCAGCGAGTGATTCCATGTTGGGCACCAGGACTAAACAAAGGCCCCCTGGTTTGAGAATCGCGCAGGCCTTTTCCAGAAATGCCTTCGGGTCCAGCAGGTGCTCGAGAACAGCCCAGAAACTTACCGCGTCGAATTGTTTCGACCCGAAATCCTCTTCCAGGAACTGCCCCCGAGCCACGGGGATACCGCGGGAAGCGGCATAATCGAGCGCCGGGCCGCTGGCATCGAGCCCCAGCACATCATAACTGCCGGGAAAACGCCGCCCGAGCTGGTAGAGAAACCCGCCCGTGGAACAGCCCACATCCAGGATTGCGCCGCCGTGGCAGTGCTTCCGAAACAGCCGTAGTTCGCGGCGGAAACGCGCCTCCGAGTAGTCTCCCTCCAGCTTCGCGGGCGTCAGGTAATAACCTGCGCCTGCCTGATCATAGTACTCTCCCGATGCGAATTGCCCCGAAACCGGGTTGCAATAAACCATCGAACACTCGAGGCAACGAACCAGGGAGAGTTGACCCTTTTGCAGAGAGGGCTCGTAAGCGCCTTGGCCGCATACCGGACAGCAACGCAGGACTGGTTTCATACGTTAGGCAAATCCTTGCCCGGAATCTTTGTAGGAGACGACGTAAGGAGTCTCTGATCAAGATTGTCTGCCGGCCGCCTTTGATTCACCTGGAAATTGCTGATCAGAGACTCCTTACGTCGTCTCCTGCCATCAGGAATGGCGGCTCGTTGCTTCGACCCCCGAGGGGAGAGGCCTCTCGGCGGCTTGCATCTTGACATTTCTCTGCTCAATGGCCCACTTATAAAACGAGCGGGGGCGGCAATCAAAGCAAACCGGGCGAACAATGCATTGGGTCGAGCAAATGCGGAGGTGGTGGAGTCGAAGGCCGAGGCCTGTGCACTTGCGCTATGGGGAATTGGGGGAACAGGCCGCCAGGAAGTATCTGCGGCGGAATGGGCTGAAATTCCTGACGGCCAATTTCCGTTCGCAACGAGGGGAGATTGATTTGGTATTTCGGGAGAAGGAATGCCTCGTATTCGTCGAGGTCAAGACGCGCTCTTCAGAGGACTGGGAGCGCCCTGCTGCGGCGGTGGATGCGCAGCGGCGGCGGCGCTTGACGCGAGCAGCCCTGGATTACCTGCGGCTGCTGAGATATCCGCAAGTGAAGGTCCGGTTCGATATTGTCGAGGTGTTGCTGGATGCCGGCAAAGTACATTGCGTGCGGCATTTGCCGAATACCTTCCCGATGGAACGGCCATACAGGTATGGCTAAAGGCGCAACTTATGCATGGGGCCGTGGCGACGAGTCCCCAAATGAACTGCATCTTCGATCTGCCGATGCTTCTCCCTCTCCCCTTCCCAAGGGGAGAGGGCCGGGGGAGAGGGGTCTCATAAGCGCTAACTTAAACCCGATGAGCGCGCCGTCGGTCGCCGAAAATCCCGAAAGGGATTTTGCCCTCCAGCCCAAGGTTGCGAGGAAACGATCTACCCTGGGTAATCTGAGCGCATCGGCCTCAACTCCGAAGGAGTTGTGCCCCCCTTAGAATCCAACTAAATCCTGTGCCGCAATCACTCTCTGCGGTTTACATCCATTTGTTTTTTCAATCAAAGAACGCCGACCTTCCTTGCGCGAGCTTTCAGGATGAACTTCGGCCTTTGCTTCGCAAGCACGACATGCAGTGGGACGAGCGGTACGCGTGTGATTAATGGAAGCATCGAACGGGCGCAACCTCTTCGAGGTTGGCTCGGCTCCGCGACAATTTTCCCAGGGTAGCTCCCCCGCCCTTTCTAATCCTCTCAACGCAAACGCTGCGCCGGGAAAAAGCTCAGCCCGCCTTAGCGCTCATAGGAGCGAGGTCCCTCCCTGTACTTTATTAACAGTGCTCTCCTGCAAGCAAATCGGCCTGGTGCAAATCGAGCCGGAAGGGCTCCAGCGGCATATGCCGATCGTGGGCGAGGAACTGCTCGCAAATATCGAAAAATTCGCTGCGGGCGGTTGCTCGGCGGATTCGATGCAGGAATTGGCCGGTGGGTTCGACCCCAATCCCAAAGTAATTCATGTATTTCTTCATGCGTTGCACCTGGGCCATCTCGGGCATGTCCGCAAGACAAGCCGCAGCGTAGAGTGCGCGCACATAATTCAGCGCGTCATAGCCGGTGGGAATAAAGAGCGGCTGGCCGCGCTGTGCTTGCCTGATTTGCTGGAACAACCACGGATTGCGAATCGCCCCGCGCCCGATCATCAGCCCGCGCGCGCCGGTCGATTTGAGGACCTCCCCGGCCTTGGTTGCTGAATAGACGTTGCCGTTGGCCAATACCGGACACCCGAGCGCGGCCACAGCTTCTGCTATGTACTCGTAATGGACCGCGCTGCGATACATCTCTTTGACCGTGCGGCCATGGACCGTGAGCAGGTCCAGCGAATGCCTGGCAAAAATCGGCAGCAACTCAGAGAAAACCTCGGGAGTGTCAAAACCAAGCCGCGTTTTGACGCTGAACTTGATATGCACCGCTTCCCGAAGCGCTCCTAAAATGGCATCGACCTTCCCGGGCTCACGCAACAGGCCGCCTCCGGCGCATTTCCTGTAAACCACAGGCGCGGGGCAGCCCAGGTTCAGGTCAACGGCCGCAATCGGGTATTGCTGCAGTTCACGGGCGGTCCGGACCAACGCGGGGATGTCGTTGCCGATCATTTGGGCGATGACCGGTCTGCCCGTGGGATTTTGAACAATCGACTGGAGAATGTGCCGATCGAGATTCGAGGTCGGATGCACGCGAAAATATTCCGTGAAATAGACGTCCGCCCCGCCATAGCCCGCCAGCAGCCTCCAAAAGGCCAAATCGGTCACGTCCTGCATGGGCGCAAGTGTCAGGATGGGGGGCGTCCCTTGGAGCATCCTCTCAAGCTCGGCAGGCGCTTTGGCCGCGGCGCCCGGGCCACCTGCCAGGGCAGGGCCGGCAATCCGTTCTTCAATGGCCTCTTGTGGATTCATCACTCCGTAGCATGCCTGCGCAGAATACCATCGGTATGGTTTCGCTCGAAAGCACAAACATCCCCATCTGCGTCCCTCCGCCTCATCTGCGGTTTTGGCCGCCTCCTTATCCCAAAGATCAGCCCACGAGGGACAAAACGCCCCCCTTTCGCCAGGTCATCCGCCGATCGTTTCCACTGTAACGGGTTTTGTGGCCCTATACAAAGTGAAGAGAACTATTGAAAACTATGAACTCCATGAAAACCCTCCAAACCACTCACCCGCTCCCGTGCCTGCTCTCCCGCACCCTCGTCCCCGCCTGCCCCGCTCCGCACGCTCCACGCTCTACGCTCCACGACTTCGCTCCCCGCAACGCTTATCTCATGCCCAAATCCTCATAACACCCAAACTTTTTTCCACATTATTTCGCCGCCAAGCGGGAAACTTTTTTCATTTTTCTTGAGCCGAAATGCGATCTCGATGAGGTTATATAATAGAGGCTGTGATCGCTCCCAGAGCCGGTCGCCTGCCTCATACACTCAATAAAACAATACGCCTTAAACACTTATGCACCAAACTTTCACCCGTAACCCATTTCCGACACTTAAGCCAATCATCCAAAGGCTCCGAAAACCTATGAAAACACAACCCTCCCCATCGTCCCTCTCTCCCATCCGTGAACTCCATGTAATCCGTGGTTCAAACCAGCGGGGTCCGAACCCATCCGAACCCAATCGAACCCAAGAAAATTGTTTTTCCGCCCA
>DASYZB010000056.1 GCA_035946615.1 Verrucomicrobiia bacterium | reverse complement strand
TGATATATTCCCATTCCTCATCAGTGAGGTCGGTCGGATAGTGAGTTGGATGCATTTGCATCCAATTCATTTATAGCACTTCGATTCCTTGTACAATAACGTTAAAGTGGAAAATCAGCATTTTTAAAACACGCTCTTAGGCATATGCCGGCGTGCCCTAGCACCTACCCCCGATCTGCTCTTGCAGACGGTCGCCCACGCCCGGGTCCTTGCGCCTGTGCCCCCAAACGCACACTTCTTTCCTCATCCCGACAACGTACAATCTATTACTTCAGGTTACGATTTCCCCCTTGATCCAAAGTGGAAAATCTTCGATGATCCTCTTTTGACGCGTGACCCGCAATTCGAGGAATGACTCACTTCCGTCTAGGATAAAGTGTGCGCACACATAATGAGATTGATGGTTTCTCTCGAACCGACCTTAGCGCGCTGATTGTGCTGGCAGGCATTTTCGCTGTGGTGCTTTGGTCGTTTTTCCGCCAGAGGCCGTCAATGCCCGACCGCGCCATGTGCGTAAATAATCTGAAACAAGTCGGCTGGTCTTTTCGTATTTTCGCAAACGATCACGACGGAAAGCTTCCGACGCAATTGCCTTTGCGCAACGAGGGCCCAGCAGGCTCTCGCACCTTCGCCGAGCCCGTCTGTTACTTTCTTGCCGCCACCGGCGAATTGAGCACGCCGACGCTTCTGACGTGCCCCGCGGACACGCGCCTGCGCGTGAGAGATTGGCAGACGCTAAGCAATGAGAACTTGAGCTATTTCCTGAGCCTGAACGCCGCCCTCACGATGCCGAACGCGATCGTGGCCGGGGACCGGAACCTCCTTGTTTCAGGGCGAGCGGTGGGCTCCGGCCTCTTGGACCTTACGACAAACACGGCGATAAGCTGGAGCAGGGCGATGCACAGCAAAGGATGCGGTGCGCCTTGCGGCAACCTGCTCCTCACGGATGGCTCGGTTGAAACCGTGAAGGCGTATCTCCAGGCCCGCACGTGGACAGCCAGGCGCTACTTGCTTGGTGGCCCAGAAAAAATCCTCCCAGAAGACCTGCCGCGCGTCGTCAGCAACCAAGGCTTGCTCACAAACCGCCTTTCGATACCTTGAATAACAGGATCTCTTATTGGTTCATTCCTCCTCTACTGCTTTGTGCTGCATGGATTGCGGGGCTCTGCGATTGGTCTGCAGGTGCGAGCACAGGCATCTTTCCGACCGCCTCAGGGTTCCAAACAACGCCCGCGTATCGAAAAACGGCTATCGAGGTAATGCTGTGCGAAGCGAACCTATACGCCCGGCGGCTGCGCCTGCCCGAAGCCCTTCCCATCACGAGCAATTCTGTGACGGAAATATATGTTATGCCGCCGAAGGTAGCGCGCCGCATTGGTGGTATTGGCACCCTTCACACCACAAATTACGCATACGCGTTCGCCAGAAGCAACCACCTGACATATATCACCCGCCTGGTTAGCTTACCCCTCCGCCACCGCCTAGACCCGGTTGACTCAGCCCAAAAACCGGGGTCAACCCGAGTCAACCGGAGTTAACAGGGCCTATTCGCGGATAACGTCGATCCCGCTCAGACTGCCCTTAACGAATGTAGGTCGAATGAAGGTAAATCAAACCAAATCCAACCAAATGAAGCCAATTCGCGGATAAAGGTGCCCCCCATCGCTCCAAAAATCCGGTCAACTCGGTAAAGAAGTGGTAAAGTGAACGCCCCACCGTGCCACCCGGGGATTCCGTAACAATCCCGCTAAACAAGAGTTCACGCATTTCCACTCTCACGCCCAGTGGCATTGAATTGGGCGGGCGAGGTCAGAATGAAAGGACATCCAAAAGCGGTAGAGGACTGGCGCACTCCAAAGCGCTAGAGCGACTTCCCGCGCTGTTCTGCGCGGAGCGTCTTGGACTGCGCCAGTCTCTGGCGCTTTTAGGCCGCATCTTGCGTAAAATAGAAAACAGAGGTGCCAACACGATGCCACATCGGGATTTTCCAAAGCCGCTCACTGGAATATGCAGTATGCGCTGTTGATTCTTCAACGCTGCCTCGGAAAACCTCTGTTTCTCTGTTTCCTCATGTTCCTGTCTGAATGGTTACGGCTTAGGCATATGCCGGCGTGCCCTAGCACCCACCCCCGATCTCCTCTTGCAGACGGTCGCCCACGCCCGGGTCCTTGCGCCTGTGCCCCCAAACGCACACTTCTTTCCTCATCCCGACAACGTACAATCTTCAAAGTTGCATTATCAGATTGCTTTCACCTCCGCGATTCATACCATGACATGCTTGATTGATTAGGTAGGATGCGACAGTTCATTACCATCGCCAGTAACGCGTTTATGGAACTGGTTCGCCAGCCGGTGTTTCTGCTGCTCATGACCGGTTCGGCGGCTTTCGAAATCTTTTTAGCCACACCTTACTACTTTGCCTTTGGCGATGAACCTAAGCTCGTCAAAAACAGCGTCCTGGCCGTTATGCTCCTGGCCGGCTTGTTCGGCGCCGTCCTTAGCGCCTCAGCCTCACTTGCCCGCGAAATCCGTACCGGCACCGCCCTGGCCGTCCTCTCCAAACCCATTGGCCGCGCCCAGTTTCTCCTGGCAAAATATGCCGGCCTCTGCGCCGCACTGGGCTTGCTGACCTACGTCAACCTGCTGGCTGCGCTGCTTACCAGCCGCATGGCCTTTGACGCCTACGGCTCCACAGACCTCTTTGCCCTTGGCATCTTTGCCCTGGCCGTGGTCCTGGGCTATCTCATGGCCGGTTTCAGCAACTTTTTCCTCCGCCGTCCCTTTGTCTCCGACGCCGTCCTGTGCACCTCGCTCATGCTGTCGCTGGCCTTTATTGTCATTAACTTCTACACCAAAGAAGCCAAGCCCCAGGCCTTCGCCACCGGCATCGATTGGCGCATGGTCCCCGCCGGCATCCTGGTCCTGTTTGCCCTCTGGATTCTGGCCGCCCTCGCCCTGGCCTGCTCGACTCGCCTCGATATGATCCCTACCCTGGCGGTTTGCTCAGCCCTCTTCCTCCTGGGCACCATGTCCGATTACCTCTTTGGCCGGCGTGCCGACCCCGTCTGGCGTTATGAAATGGAACTCGAATCCGGTCCCGGAACCTGGTCGGAAAGCCAAAAGGCCCTCCTGCGCGAGATAGTCAAAAAATACGACAAAAACCACGATGACGTCTTGAACGCCTCCGAGCGCGCTGCTATCAGCCCCGAGGACAAGGCCCGCTTGGCCAAAGCCGGTATGGGCGGCGATTGGCTGGCTTGCGTCCTTTACACCATCACCCCAAATTGGCAGCTTTTCTGGCTCGCCGACACCCTGGCGTCGGACAAAGGGGCCGTCCCCTGGGATTATGTCGGAAAGGGCTTCGCCTACGTGCTCGCATATGTCGGCGCCGCCCTGGCGGGGGCAATTGTCTTGTTCGAAGAACGGGAGTTGGGCTGATCTGCCGCATGAATTAATCAGTTTGCATTAAATGGAACGAAGCATACAGAAAAACGGGCTGGTCAATCTCCTGATCCTTTTTGCCATCGGGGTTGCCGCTTTTGTCGTCAGCCGCTATTCCAATTCCCTCGCCGGCCTGGTCTGTGTTCTCTTCCTTAGCCTGGGCGTCCTGGTGGCAGCCCTGAGCTGGTTCCAGATGCGCCTCGAACAAAGCGAGCGCCTCGAGAAAATGGAACTCGACGAGCTGGCCCGCACCCATGGCACTTCGGCCCTCTTTGAGGCTAAAGACGCCGAGGTCTTCCCGGCCCAGCGCTCGCGCGAACAGTTCGAGCGCTTCTTCATCCCGGTATTTACGGTGCTGATTTGCCTCATCCAGGCGGGCGGCGCTTATTTCTTCTGGCGCTGGCTCTCCCGCACCACCACCCAGGTCGAACTCAAGCAGCCCATGGCCGGCTTGTTCCTCTTTTTCCTCTTTGCGCTGGTCCTGTTCCTTCTGGGCCGCTTCTCGGCCACGTTCGCGCGCCTTGAAAACCAGCGGCTCCTGCGTCCGGCGTCCAGTTACCTGCTGCTCAATGCCGTCCTCTGCGCTGTTGTTGGCGGCGGCATTGTGGCTGTCCAGGCAGGGTTTCCAAGAGGCGATTTGTATGTCGCCTATGGCCTTTGCGCCCTGTTGGCCGTCGTCTCGGTTGAAACCCTTATTGCCCTTGTCCTCGAGATTTATCGGCCGCGCGTCAAAGGCAAAATCCAACGCCCGCTTTACGAAAGCCGGTTAGTCGGGTTATTGGGCCAGCCTGAGGGCCTCGTTACCACCGCCGCCCAGGCCATCGATTACCAATTCGGCTTCAAGGTCTCCGAAACCTGGTTCTACCGCTTCTTCGAACGCGCCCTGGTTTGGCTGTTGCCGCTCCAAATCCTTTTGCTCCTGCTCTCCACTGGCGTGGTCGTTATCGAGCCGGGGGAACAGGCCCTGCTCGAACATTTCGGTAAACCGGCCGAAAACCGGACCGTCCTCAACCCGGGGCTCCACCTGAAATGGCCTTGGCCCGTCGATCAGATTTACCGCTTCCGCACAGACCAAATCCAAACCTTCGACGTCGGCTTCACCCCCGACCCTCAGGCCGCAGCAGGCCGGGCCGTCCTGTGGAGCATGGCTCACAGCAAAGAATACAATTTCCTGGTCGCTAATCACCAACCCAGTCTGGTCACCGATACCAACCAGCCGGCCGGCAAACGCACCCCCCCAGTGAGCCTCCTGACCGTCAGCATCCCCGTCCTGTACCAGATCACCAATATCGTCGATTGGGAGTACAATAACGAGGATGCCCCCGCCCTCCTTCAGGACCTCGCTACTCGCGAAGTCGTCCGCTACCTCGCTGCTGTGGACCTGAGCGAGTTGATGTCTTTTGGCCGCCAGGAAGCGGCCCAATCCCTCCTGGACAGCATGCAAGCTGCCGCTGATGACCACCAACTCGGCGCGCGCATTGTCTCTGTTGGTCTCGAAGACATCCATCCTCCGGTCAAAGTCGCTCCCGACTATGAAAAAGTCGTCGGCGCTACCCAAACCAAGATCGCCAAAATCCTCGCTGCTCGCGCCGATGAGATTCGCACCAATGCCCTTTCGGGCGCCCAGGCCCTCACCATTGTCAACCTGGCAAAAGCCGAGAGCGTCTCCCGCGTCAGCGGTGCCTTCGCCCAGGCCGGCCTCTTTACCAACCAAATCCCTGCCTTTACCGCTGCGCCCTCCGTTTATATCCAGCGGGCTTATCTGCAAACATTTGTCCGCTCGACCGCCAACGCCCGAAAATACATCTTGCTCACCACCAATACCCACGATGTCATGGTCTTTGACCTCCAGGAGTCCATTGCCAAGGACCTCCTCAACCTGAACGTGCCCAATCCTAAGAATAAATGACCTTTTTGAAATGAAACGCAATCCTCTCATCCTCGCCATTGGCATCCTGCTGATCCTGATTGTCGGCCTGCTGCTTTTTGTCTTTCAAGTCCGCAAGTCCGAGGTCGTTGTTATCACCACCTTCGGCAAACCCACTCGCGAAGTCTCCGCCCCAGGGCCTCACCTCAAACTCCCCTGGCCCATCGAGAGGGTCCATCGCTTCGACCAGCGCATTCAGAATTTCGAAGACAAATTCACCGAGGGCCTCACGGCTGACAGCTTCAACCTCCTGACCTCCGTCTATGTCGGCTGGAAGATCACCGATGCCCGGGCTTTCTTTCCTCGCTTCGCGGGCAGCTCCGAACCCATTCCCGAAGCCGAGCGCGTCCTGGACATTATGCTCAATAACGACAAGATGATTGTCGTCGGCAAACATCCCCTGGTTGATTTTCTCTCGCCTGCCTCCGAAGGCAACAAATTCATCGGCATCGAAAAAGAAATTCTGGGCCTCATTCAATCGCAGGTCCTTTCCAACCATTACGGCCTGGAAATCCAGTTCCTCGGCATCAAAAAACTCGGCTTGCCCGAGAATGTCACTGCCCAGGTCTTCGACCGCATGCAATCCGAGCGCAAAGTCCTCGCCGATGCCCTCCAGTACGAAGGCGAAGCCGATGCGCAGAAAATCCGCTCTGAGGCTGACCGCAAGGCCTCCGAGGTCCTGGCTACCGCTGAAAGCCAGGCCACCGAGATTCGCGGACGCGGCGAAGCCGAAGCCGCCAAATCGCTGCACGTTTTCCAGCAGAACCCCGAACTGGCCAACTTCATTTTCCGTCTCAATGCCCTCGAAGGCTCCCTCAAGGACCGCTCGATCCTCATCTTCGACCAGCATACCCCGCCCTTCGACCTGTTCTCCGGCGTCTCGACCAATCTCTTGACCAGGTAAGTTCTATGCCCGAGCAATTACTTCCTCCCGACGAACACCGCCTCCCGGAAACACCGGTGGACGCCAGTTCCCAGGCCCTGGCCGAGGCCCTGCGCAGCAGCTTTGGCGTCGTCAAGTTCGTCATGGTCCTGCTGGTCTGCCTCTTTCTGGCCTCCGGCTTCTTCACCGTCCAGCCTCAGGAACGCGCCATCATCGTGCGCCTGGGCAAACCGCTCGGCGAAGGCGAGAAGGCCCTCCTGGGACCCGGCTTGCACTGGTCCTTTCCCTACCCCGTCGACGAATACCTCAAGGTCCCCATCACCGCCGTCCAGCAAACAACCACCACCATCGGCTGGTACCATATTACCCCTGAAGAGGTCGCCAGCGGCGCTGACCAATACTCCCTCCCGGTCTCCCAGCCTATTAATCCCCTCGTCGATGGCTACGTCTTGACCGCCGACAAAAATATCATCCACTCCAGCGCCACCCTCACCTACCATATCTCCGACCCCATCAGTTACATTTTCAATTTCGCCAACGCCTCCAATGCTGTCCAAACTGCCCTGGATAACGCCCTCATCTACTCCGCCGCTCAATTCAATGTCGATGACATCCTCACCCGGGACGTCGCCGGGTTTAAAGAAGCCGTCCGCAAACGCATCGCCCAATCGGTTGAAGATGAAAAACTCGGCATCGTCGTCGAAGACTGCACCGTCAAAAGCCGTCCTCCGCGCCAGTTGCAGGACGCTTTCAAAAGCGTGCTGGATGCCGAGATCGCTCGAGGCAAAACCCTCAATAGCGCCCGCAGTTATGAAAACCAGGTGACCAATCGCGCCAGCGCCGATGCCCAATCTATCGTCAATTCCGCCGACGCCGACCGCGTCCGCCTCGTCAATGATGTCAGCAGCCAGGCCGACCGGTTCAATGAGATTTTGCCCAAATTTCGCGCAAACCCTGTTCTCTTCACGCAGCAACGCCTGATGGAAACCCTCGCGCGTGTCCTCACTAATGCGCAGGATAAAATCCTCGTTTCCGAGGGCGCCCCCGGCAATCCCAAGGAGGTCCGGCTGCTGATGAATCGCGAAATGCCCAAGCCCAAAACCGATTAAATCCCATGCAAGTTACATCCTTGTTGAGCCACCACGAACATGACCACGACGAGTCCTGCTCGGTTTGCGGCCATGACCACGAACATGCCCCCGTCCGCCTTTGGCAGACCTTGGTTGGCGTGGTGTTTATCACCAATGCCTTTATCGTGGATTGGTTCTTCCAAGAGGGCCATAACATCGCCAGCGCCAGCGCCTTTCTGGGCGCCATTATTCTTGGCTACCCCATCATCGCCACCGCCATAAAGGACATCTATCGCGGCGTCCTGAGCATCAATGAACTGGTCGCCATCGCGGTGCTCGCCGCCTTTGCTACCAGCGATTATAAAACCGCCGGCGTCGTTGCCTTCTTCATGCTCATGGGCGAAATCATCGAAACCCGCACCGCCGAAGGCGCCCGCGCCTCTATCGAGTCCCTTATCAAACTCACCCCCACCAAGGCTCGCCGCATTACCCCGCAAGGCGAGGAGGAAGTGGCCGCCAGCGATTTAGCCGTCGGGGAAACGATTCGTATCCGGCCAGGTGATAACGTCGCCGCTGACGGGGTGATCGTCACCGGCCAGGGCTCCTTTAATCAGTCCACCATCACCGGTGAATCCTTGCCGGTCGATAAAAAACCGGGCGATGAGGTCTTCGCCGGCACCCAGAACTTGACCGGCGTCCTCGAAATCAAAGTCAGCCGCGCCGGGCAGGACACCACGTTGGGCCGCGTGCGGGAACTGATCCTGGCGGCTGAGAAGACCAAGCTGCCCATCATGAAAATCGTGGACCAGTACATGGGCTTTTACACTCCGCTCGTCCTGGTCATCGCCGCCCTGGTCTGGGCCTTTACTCGCAGGCTCGACAATGTCATTTCCGTCCTCATCTTTAGCTGTCCCTGCGCCTTCATCCTGGCCACTCCCACCGCCATGGTGGCTGCGCTCTCTGCCGCGGCCCGTCTAGGCATCCTCATCAAGAACGTCGGCGACATCGAGCTGGCCGCTAAAATCAATGCCTTCGTCTTTGATAAAACCGGCACTCTGACCACCGGCGAACTGGCTGTCAGCCGTCTGGCGCCTCTGGGCGAAACCAAGCCGGCCGAACTCCTTCGCCTTGCCGCCTCCGCCGAAAAATACAGCAACCATCCCACCGCCAAAGCCTTGGCCCAGTTGGCCACTCAGGCCGGCGTGCCTCTGGTCGAACCCAAAGACTTCTCCGAAGCCGCTGGCCGAGGCATCCGGGCGCAAGTCAACGGCTCGATGGTTCTCGTTGGCCGCGCTCAATGGCTTCAAGACAACGGGGTCAAGGAGGACTTTCTCAAGTCAGTGGACCTGAAGGAAACCGAAGGCTGGAGTCTCATCTTCGTCGCCGAAAGTGGCCGCTGCATCGGCTGGGTCGGGCTTCAGGACCAAACCCGCGCCGACGCCCGCGAATCTCTGGCCGATCTCAAAGACAATGGCGTGCGCCGCATCTCGATGATCTCTGGCGACCGCCAGGCCGTCGCCACACGCGTTGGCCAGGAAATCGGGTGCGAGGAAGCCAAGGGCGAGTGCCTGCCTCAAAACAAAGTCGAATTCGTCCGCAGCGTCAAAGCCAAGGGGTATAAAGTGGCCGTGGTAGGCGATGGAGTGAATGATGCCCCCGCACTGGCTGCCGGCGATATCGGCATCGCCATGGGCGCCGCGGGGAGCGAAGTGGCCATCCATAGCGCCACCATTGCCCTCATGAATAATGACCTGCGCCGTCTGCCCTTCCTGGTCAAGCTCTCCCGCAACACCCGCACCGTTATCAACCAGAATTTCCTGTTCGGGCTCGCCTTTATTATCGGCGGCATGACCATGTCGGCCCTGGGCAAAGTCCCCCCGGTATTCGCTGCTGCGATGCACACCACCGGCTCACTCATTGTCGTCTTCAATAGCGCCCGCCTCGTTCGCAAGGGCGAGGAACTCGAACATTATCATCCCCAGCCAGTTGCCCCGCAGCCCCCGGCGCCGCCCGCGCACCCGGCGGCTGCCACTCCACAGCCGCAATTAGCTGTTACCACGGCCTGACCTATGAACGGCGCTAAACCAATGACCACCCTCGAAGCTCCACGCTCAGATGACGTGGTCGTTAGTGTCCGCGCTCTGACCAAGGTCTTTAAAGATTTTTGGGGCCGGCCCAAGGCGCGGGCCGTCGATAACGTCGATTTCGATGTGCATCGCGGCGAGGTCTTCGGCTTGCTGGGACCCAATGGCTCAGGCAAATCCACTACCGTCAAGTTGCTCCTGGGTTTGCTCCATCCCACCAAGGGGCACATTCGCGTTTTTGCCCATTCCCCTCGACATGTCCCTACAAAATCACGCATCGGCTACCTCCCCGAGGAATCCTATCTCTACCGCTATTTGAATTCACGCGAAACCCTCCAGTTTTTCGGCAACCTCTTCGAATTGCCCAAGAAAGACCGGCAAGGACGCACCGAGCAGTTGCTCGAAATGGTCGGCCTCAGCCAGGCCCACATGCGCGCCGTCGGCGAGTTCTCCAAGGGCATGCAACGGCGCATTGGCCTGGCCCAGGCCCTCATCAACGACCCGGACCTGGTTATCCTCGACGAACCCACTGCCGGCCTGGACCCCATCGGCTGCAAGGAAGTCAAAGACCTCATCGTCGCCTTGGCCCGCAGAGGCAAGACCGTCATTCTCAGCAGCCATCTGCTCGCCGATGTCGAAGACGTCTGTGACCGGGTCGTAATCTATTATGGCGGAAAAATCCAGGCGATGGGTACATTGAAAGAACTCCTCGCTACTCCCGACGCCATCCGCATCACCACCCCTACCCTTCCCAGGGAGACGATGGAGCGCGTCCTTGAATTGATTCGCAGAGATGTCGCCCAAGACCGCGTCCGCATTGATACTCCCAGCCAAAATCTCGAAAGCTATTTCCTCCAGGTCGTCCAAAACGCCCGCCGCGCCGCTGCCGAAACCTCCGGCGCCATGTCCGGCGCCCGCGTTGCCGCCTATCTCCGAGGTGATGACCAAACCCAAGCCGCCGGCGATAAGCTCCTCGAACGCCTGGCCGCCCCTGAGCCGGCCCAGCCCGGTCCCCTCTCTGTGCCCATGCCAGCGCCCACCGTTGACGAGCAAAAATTGGCCGCCCTGAGCAAACCCAGCGAATCGCCCGCAACATCTCCCTCCACCGCCCCAGCCCCGCCCCTCCAGGTCCCTGCGGAACTTGAAAAGGCGAACGAAAAACTCGCTGCGTTGCTGGGCAAACCCGATGGCAAAGGCCCGCTCTGATTGCGTAACTGACTCGATTCGACTACCTTTTTTAAGGAATTCAAGGACCATGCAGCCCCTCTTGGCTATCACTTGGCTCACATGGAAGGCCGCCATCCGCTTCCGGCTTTTCCTGGTGGTGGCCGTGCTGTTGCTGGCCTCTGTGGTGGGGTTGCCTTTGCTGATCAAAGACGACGGCACCGCGCGCGGCTTCACCCAAATCCTGCTGACCTATACCCTAACGACCATCACTGCTTTGCTGGGCTTCTCAACTCTTTGGCTCGCCTGCGGCACCTTGGCGCGCGACATCGAAGATTGCCAGATGCAGGTCGTCGCCGTGAAGCCCATTTGCCGCTGGCAAATCTGGCTTGGCAAATGGCTCGGCATCGTCTCGCTCAACGCCGCCCTGCTCGCCATTTCCGGCGCTGGCCTCTACGCCCTGTTGCTCTGGCGCGCCGCCCACTTGCCCCCCGCCGAGCAGCGCGTCCTGCGCAACGAAGTCCTCGTCGCCCGCGGCTCGGCCAAACCCCCTAGTGTGGATTATGAAATCGACAAGCAAACCGACCAGCGCCTCGAAGAGCGCTTGAGCAAATATCCGCTCGACCGCTACGACAAAGTCGAGCTGCGCAAGCAAATCCGCGAGCAGGTCAAGGCCGAGTACCAAATTATTCCTTCCGGCTATTCGCGCGAATGGAAAGTCGATCTCGGCCTTGCCCGTCATTTCCTGGCCGATAAGCCCCTTTACCTGCGCATCAAATTCAATTCCTCCGAGAAATACGCCACCGGGACGTTCAAGGGGCTCTGGGCTGTGGGGGCTCCGCGCGAGACCAAACTTTGGGGCAGCCAGGTCATGAGCCTGGCCCAGGATACATTCCATGAATTCCAAATCCCCCCCAATCTTTTCGATCAAAATGGGGTCCTGACTATTAGCTTCTTCAACCCCAATGACGCCACCTTGCTCTTCCCGTTGGAAGATGGCATCGAGGTCCTCTACCCCGAAGGCAGTTTCGGAATGAACTTCGTCCGCGGCCTTGGCATCATCTTTTGCTGGATGGCCCTGCTGGCCGCCGTGGGGCTTGCCTCCGCCACCTTTTTGTCCTTTCCGGTTGCCGCTTTCTTCTCGCTCAGCTTGTTGGGCATCGTCCTGTGCAGCGGCACCATGGCCAACGCCGTCGATGAAGGCACTGTGGCCGGTTGGAATGCCGAGAAAAGCACCAAGGGCTGGACTCCCGCTGATATTGTTATTATCCCCACTTTCAAAGCGGCGCTGAAGGTCATCAACCTGGCAAAGGATTTTTCTCCTGTCGATTCCTTGAGCACGGGCCGGTGCATCACCTGGACAGAGCTCGGGCTGGCCTTTGGTCAAATCGTCCTGTTGCTGGGCGGCATCAGCGCCCTGTTTGGCATCGTCATCTTTAACCGCCGGGAATTGGCTACCGCCCAAGGAACCCAATGAAGGCGGCAATTCCAGAAGCTCGCGATTTCCGCCGGCCCTCGACATGAACAGCCGCCTAAAAAAAGCAATGCTGCTGCTTCTGGCCTGTGCGCTGCTCACCGTCACCTATTTCATCCAGGAATCGATGAACCACGACCGCGACTCGCTCGGCCTGACCCGTATCCAACCCCTCGAAAACGCACCTCCCGCCCTCGCCTTCACCACCATCGCTTTGGGCGGTTTTCGCGGCCTCATCTCGAACATCCTCTGGATTCGCGCCAACGATTTGCAGGACCAGGACAAGTTCTTCGAGATGGCGCAATTGGCAGATTGGATCACCAAACTGGAGCCGCACTTTGTGCTGGTCTGGGCCAACCAAGCCTGGAACATGGCCTACAATATCTCCGTCAAGTTCAAGGATTATTCCGACCGCTGGCGTTGGGTCGAGGCCGGCATCGAGTTGTTGCGCGATCAAGGCCTGCCCGAAAACCCGAATGAGCCGCTCCTCTACCGCGAGCTGGGCTGGTTGTTCCAAAATAAGATCGGCGCGAACCTCGACGATGGGAACATGTACTACAAGCAACAATGGCTCAACGAGATGTCCAAAGTCTTCGGCAAAAAAACCCCCAATCTCGACGAGTTGATCCATCCCCAAACCCAGGACCAAACAAATCGCGCCCGCCTGCTGGAGGACCATTACAAAATGGACCCGGTTTTCATGAAAAAGGTGGATGAACAATATGGCCCACTCGAGTGGCGCCTGCCCGAGGCCTCCGCCGTTTATTGGGGCGCCATGGGCTTGAAAAAGGCCGAGGAAAACCCTACCAAGATAAAAACCATTGACCTGCTGACACTCCGGCGGCTCATCTACCAATCGATGATGGTCAGTTTTCAGCGCGGACGGCTCATCCCCAACCCTTTCAACAAAGCAATCGCCGAGTTCGGTCCCAACCTCGATATCATCCCCAAAGTCAGCTATGCCTACGAAGAAGCGGCCAAAGAAGACCCGCCCGACCGCGACCACATCCTCAGCGCGCATCGCAATTTCCTCCGTGATGCCGTTTACTTCCTTTACGAGCACAACCGCATCCCCGAGGCCTCCCGCTGGTTCAACTATTTGGCGGAAAAATATCCCAATAAAACACTCCTCGATTTCACAACCAACTCTTTCCCAAGAAACCTCACGCTCGATGAATACGCCGTGGACCGGACTCAGGAGGATGTGAGTGATGCCATGTCGCGCGACCGGGTCAAAAGCGTCATTGAAGGCCTGCTGATCAACGCCTACACCTGCCTGGCGGGCGGACAGGACGAGCGCGCCGCCGGGTTCAAACTCTTGGCCAATAAAGTCCAAAAACTTTATTCCAGCAACACTGCCCCGCGCAAAGACGCCATCCCCATGCCGCCCATCGAACAAACACAACGCGACGTTTTGAAGGGCTTGCTCGACCCCGGGCACGGCCTGCCACCGGAGGTCCGCGCTGTCCTACGCTCCAAGCTGGGTATGGCCGCAGAGGCCGAACCGCCCGCCCCCGCTTCCACCAATGCCCCGCCCGAGAGTGTATCGAGCCGGTGATTGAATATTTGGAATGCGCTGCCTCCGTCAATCCAGCAATGCCAGCACCTCTTGGCGGGTTAGGGTCTCCCGGGCCAGCAGGGCCTGCGCGAGCTTCTCGGTCTGCTCCTTGTGCTCCTGGATAAGCCGGTGCGCCTGCTGGTCCGCAGCTTCGAGCAACCGGTTTATCTCCTCTTCGGCCTGGCGTTGCTCCGGCTCGTAGTAGAGCTTCTCGCCCATGCCCCATTCATGGATCATCTTGCGGGCGACCTTGCGCGCGATGTCCAGGTCCCCTGCCGCCCCATTGGTGGTCGAGTCGTAAAAGGTTTTCTCCGCAGCCCGTCCGCCCATCAGGACGAGCAATTCTTCCAGCAGAAAGCTCTTGCTTTGCAGGTTCTGGTCTTCGTCGGGCAACAAGGTGGTGACACCGAGGGCCTGGCCGCGCGGGACAATGCTCACTTTGTAAAGGGGCGGCAGCAGCGAGGTCTGCAGATGAATGAGCGTATGGCCTGCTTCATGATAAGCCACCATCTCCCGTTCCCTCTGTTTGAGCACCATCGATTTGCGCTCCTTGCCGTAACGGACCTTGTCGCGCGCCGACTCGAGTTCGGTCAGTGTGATCTGATCCGCGTTCTGCTGCGCGCAGAGAATCGCCGCTTCGTTGATCAGGTTCGCCAGGTCCGCTCCGGACATTCCCGGCGTCGTCTGCGCGATCACGTCCAGCGCCCTGCCCGGTTCCAGAATCGGTTTGCCTTCCGCGTGGCTCTGCAGAATCGCCCGCCGCCCCTTCATGTCGGGATAGGGAACATTCACTTTCCGGTCGAAGCGTCCGGGCCGCAGCAGGGCCTCGTCCAAATCCTCTGGCCGGTTGGTTGCCGCAACCACCACAACCCCCTGGCTGGTTTCAAAACCGTCCATCGCCGCCAGGAGCGCGTTGATGGTTTGCTGATGCTCGCCGTGTGTTTCAAATTTACGGTTCTTGCCCACACAGTCGATTTCATCGATGAAGATAATGGCCGGTTGATTCTGCCGCGCCAACCGGAAGAGTTGCCGCACTCGCTTGGCGCCCACGCCGACAAAGACCTCCGTGAAGTCGCTGCCGTGCGCGCTGAAGAAATTGGCTTTGGCCTCGCAAGCAATCGCCTTGGCCAGCATGGTCTTGCCTGTGCCCGGAGGACCGATCAGCAAAACGCCTTTGGGCAAATTGCCGCCGACGCGCTGATATTTCCTGGGGTCCCGCAGGAAATCGACAATCTCCTGCACCTCGCCTTTGGCTTCTTCGATTCCCGCGACATCCTGAAAGCTGACCTTTGGCCGCTGACGGACCCTCGAATTTTTGCCACGCCCGACGTTATACTGGTAAGCCATCAACCCGATGACCAGGGCGGCTATCACTCCTGTCGAGAGCAGGTTAATCCATTGCCCGCGCAGGCTCTGGCCGGGCAAATCGGCTTTGACCTCGGCTTTGTCGAAAAGAGCTTTGACCTGCGCCTCCTCCAAATGCGTGGTAACGAAGACCCTTTCAGTGTGGTTGCCCGTAACATGATTGGCCTCGATGTGGTAAAAGCCGCTGTAAGGGGTCGGGCTGACCCGCACCCCCGTGAGCGCTTTGGTCTGCATCAGTTGCTCCAATTCAGGCCTGGTGATTTCGCGGGCAGGGACGTGATTGAACCAGACCAGAGTGAGGACAACGCCGGATAAAACCACTGCGATGGCGCTCAAGAGTTTTACATTTTTCAGGTATCGCATACGGAACAGCCTAGAGATTGATCGGTTTTCCTGGCAAAGTAAGGGGGTGCGGGTCCTCGGAGGCGGGTGCGAACGCCATGCCTGCAGAAGGCGCCGTTTCGACGGGCAGGTTTCCGGTTTTTTCCATGTGCCGCGCCAATTGATGCGCCAGCACCAACAACGTGGACGTCAGGAGGATGCTCAGACCTTTCATGTTGTTAAAATCACCCACCGGCTTTTAATTAAAATCGGACCCGGACTGATTCCGGCGTCGGTGTTTGGACTACAGAGAGGCCCCGCCGAAAAAAGTTCAGCCCTGAATGACGCCGCGTTTGCGCAGCAAGGCTGCCATCGAGCGGTCCAGCAGGATTTCCGCGAGCGGTTTGGTCGCTTCATCCAGGGCAGCGCAGGCGCTCAGCAGTTGGCTCGCATCGCCTGTTTTTGAATCGGGACCTTCGCCTCCTGATGCGGCCTGAACATTTGCCAGCGCCGCCTCGAGCTGCGCCCGGTACTCGGGCGTGAGTTCCGAGGCGCACTCGGTGAGGCCCTTGCGGGTTGCCTCGATCAACTGCCGGGCCTTGAGCCTGGCTTCAATCCAGCGGCGCGCCGCCAGGTCCTCGAAGGCATGCGCCACCGATTCCTCGACCATCTGCTCAACCGCGGCGTCCTCGACATCCACTGCCGATTTGAGTTCGAGTGTCTTTTCCCGCCCGCTTCGAATATCCCGAGCCAGCACGTGCAGGATGCCATTGGCATCGATCTCGAACTGGACTCCCACCCTGGGGACTCCACGCGGGGCCGCATCAAATTCAAGGGTAAACCGGCCCAGGCTCCAGTTGTCCCGCGCCCGCTCGCGCTCGCCCTGGAGCACGTGGATGAGCATCTGGCGCTGGTTATCGACGGCGGTGGTGAACATCTCGCCCGCCTTGACCGGGATAGTCGAATTGCGCGGGATGATGACATTCATCAAACCGCCAAAGGTTTCGATGCCAAGCGAGAGCGGAGTGACATCGAGCAACAGGACGTTCCGATAGCCTCCCGAGAGAATCTCCGCTTGGATGGCTGCGCCCAGTGCCACCGCTTCATCCGGGTTTTGCGATGTGTTGAGTTGCGGCCCACCGGGCCGGTGGTACTCGGCGCCGAGCCGGAGCGAGCCGCGCGTTTCCTCGAAGTCGGCGCAGCCGAAGAGTTCGCCCACAAACTGCCGGACCAAGGGCATGCGGGTCTGGCCGCCGACGAGGATGACCTGGTCGAGGTCAACCGGATTGAGCTTGGCGTCGGCCATGGCGCGCAGGCAATGAGGGCGTGTGCGCGCAATAATGTCGCGGGTGAGGTTCTCGAACTCAGCGCGGGTAAGCTTGTATGTGAAGCTGAAGTCCGGAGTCAGGAAGGGCAGGACGATTTCAACTTCGGTCTCGGTTGAGAGTTTGATTTTGGCCTCTTCAGCGGCTTCCCGGAGACGTGACAAAAGAGTCATTGTTTGATCATTCCCCTCCTTGTGAGTTGCACCCGGCATGTCAGCGACAGCCGGTCCACCAGCGACTTTGATTTTGCTGAGCAGGAAATCCACCAGGCGTTTATCCAAATCGTCGCCGCCCAGGCAGGTGTTGCCGTTGGTCGCGAGCACCTGGAAGACGCCTTGGTTTAGTTCGAGGATGGAAAGGTCGAACGTGCCGCCGCCCAGATCGTACACGGCGATGCGCGCATGTTCCTTTAGTTTGTCCAATCCGTAGGCCAGCGCCGCAGCGGTGGGTTCGTTAAGAATCCGCTCGACGGTCAGCCCGGCCAGTTCACCGGCCTTTTTAGTTGCGTTGCGCTGGGCGTCATTGAAGTAGGCCGGCACGGTGATTACAGCGCGGGTAATGTCTTCGCCCAAGTAAGCCGACGCATCCGCCTTGAGCTTTTTCAAAATCGCCGCAGAGATTTCCTCCGGGCTAAAGGTTCGCCCGTGAATATCAATGGTCAGCGGTTCCGGGCCTTGTCCTTTAACAGGATAGGTGACGAGGAGTTCTTCGCTTGAAACATCCGCGGCGCGGCGGCCCATGAAGCGTTTCACCGAATAGACGGTTTCCCCCGGCCTGAGCACGCGCATGCGGCTGGCTGGAAAGCCGGCCAGGGGAGCCGCAGCGGGCGCCGGGAAATGAACCACCGAGGGCGTGAGGCGCCTGCCCTCCGCATCGGCGATGACCAAGGGGATGCCTGAATCCACCGTGGCCACCAGGGAATTGGTGGTGCCTAGATCAATGCCGACGATTTTGTTCATAGAAATGGGTCGGTGCCCCACCATTTGAACATGCGGAACCGCTGCTAATTCTGCAAGGAGAACCGCGGAATACGTGGAATACGCGGAAAACCTCCGCCGAAACCATAAGGCCCGCAGTTCAAGACGCTGGCCCGCCGACCCAACCCGGGGGGGCAGCGTTCCCCGCGCAGCGTCGTGGACTGCGCCAGTCCTCTGGCGCTTTCGGATGTCCTCGCCGTCTAACCATTTCCCTCTGGCTTCTTCATTTCCGCGTATTTCACACTGCTATGATGCAAAGTTTCCGCAGCCGCGGAAATTTTAGCCGCCAGAAAACTCAAAGAACGCAAAGGAAAAACTTAAATCTTTGCGTTCTTTCCATTCCTTTGCGGCTCATCGCTCGCGTTGCGGCGCTTCCGCGCTGGGGCATGCCGTGCTTTCACCTCCTCGATTCAAAAATTTGGATTTTCTCCACCCGGTTGGTAACCTGCGGTGTGCGCTGCATTGTAACCGCAGGCCCAACGTTCGAACCGCTGGATGCTGTCCGGCGGCTCACCAATATGTCCACGGGCCGATTGGGATCGGAGCTGGGCAACTTCCTGGCCAGCCACGGGCACGAGGTGACGTTGCTGGCCGGCCAGCAGGCGACCTGGCGTGGCGAGCGGCGCGCCCAACACGTCGAGACATTCACCACGACCGCTGACCTTCAAGACAGGCTGCGAGGGCTTTCGAGCCAGGCCGTCGATGCCGTTTTTCACGTTGCCGCCGTGAGCGATTTTTCTTTTGGGAAGGTTTGGAGGCGCTCGCCGGAGGGAGAGTTGGTCGAGGTTCGTTCGCGGAAGTTTTCGACACGGGAGGGGGCGTTGGTGGCGGAGTTGATGCCGACGCCGAAGGTCATTTCGGCTCTGCGTGACTGGTTTCCGCGGGCACGGCTCATGGGTTGGAAGTATGAGGTGGAAGGGGACCGAGCATCGGCGGTTCGGTCGGCCAGCGACCAGCTTAGGGATTGCCGCACGGATGGCTGCGTTGCCAACGGGCCGGGGTATGGACCCGGGTTCGGGCTGGTCAACCGCGCGGGCCAATGCGAGCATCTGGAGGGTGACGAGGCGTTATTTGCGGCACTCGAACGGTGGGTGAGCGGAGACTGGAGTGAGCTCAAAACGTAGTGATGGAGTGCTGGAGTATTGGGTTTCCCACCACTCCATCACTCCAATATTGCATCAGTCCGTCTCGCTCGTTTTCCACGGAATCAGGATGGCTGAGACTAGCAAGCAGGGATAACTTGGACCAGGAAATCAGATTGAAAGACGGGCGGCGGTTGGGGTTCGCCCAGTTCGGCGACGCGAGCGGGCCGCCATTGTTGTATTTTCACGGGTGGCCCAGCAGCCGCCTGGAGGCGCGCTTGCTCGAAGAGGAGGCCGGGGCGCAGCACTGGCGGCTCATCGCGCCCGACCGGCCCGGTTATGGCATGTCCGACGCCCGCCCGGGCAGGACGCTGAGTAATTGGAGCGCAGATGTCACGGAGTTGGCCGACCGTCTGGGTCTTGAACGTTTTACGGTGCTCGGGATGTCGGGAGGCGGGCCTTACGCCTGCGCGTGTGCGGCGCGGATTCCTCAGCGGCTGAAGGCAACGATACTGGTGGCCGCATTGGGTCCGGTGGATGCCCCCGGGGCGACGGACGGGATGGTGGCGCTGAACCGTTGGCTGCTGGCGCTGGCCCAGAAGGCGCCTTGGCTGGCGGAGCGCATCGGGACGGTGTGCCTGCGGGCGCTGTGGCGCAAAGGCCAACAAGCCATTCCCAGGCAAATCGAGGAGCGGCTCGGGGCGCCGGACAAAGAAGCGCTGGCCGATCCGGAGTTGCGAAGGAAACTGGTGGAAAGTTCGATGGAGGGTTTGCGCAACGGCGTCGAGGGGGCCGCTCACGATGGGTTCCTCTATGCGCGTCCATGGGACTTCGCCTTGAGCGCTATCCAAGGGCCGGTGCATTTGTGGCATGGCGAGAAGGACGTGGTGGTGCCGGCGGGCATGGGGCGTTACCTGGCCAAAGCTATCCCCAACTGCCGCGCCACGTTTTGTCCGGACGACGGCCATTTTTCTTTGCCGGTGCGGCGGATGAAGGAGATTCTCGGGGCGGTGCGCGGCAACGGCGGCTAAGGCGCAGGCGGGAGCCAAAGCGGCTGTTGGGCGTTTAAAGAGTCGTCAGGCCGGCTGCTGCTGGGTCAGGCAATGGAGCGTCCCAAACCCTAAAACCAGGTCCACTGCGTGGATGCCGATGACTGGCCGGTCCCGGAAGAGTTCCGCCAGAATGCCCAGTGCAATCCGGTCGTTCGGATCATTGAACGTCGGCACCAGAACCGCCGCATTGGCGATATAAAAATTGGCGTAGCTCGCCGGAAGCCGGTATCCATCGAAATAGAGCGCTTTGGGCATCGGCAGCGGCGCCACCTCCGGCCGTGAACCGTCTTCCAGACGCAGCTCACCAATCCGCTCCCAATTCTGAGCCAGCGGGCGGTAGTTGGGGTCCTTGGAATCGGTCTCTTTGATGAGAACCGCCGTTCGCGGGTTGACGAACCGGCAGATGTCGTCAACGTGGCCGTGCGTATCATCCCCAACCGGGCCCGCTGCCAGCCACAAGACATTCCTCACTCCGAGGTGCTTTTTCAGCCCGTGCTCGATCTGTTCCCGGCCCAAACCTGGGTTGCGCACTTGGACCTTCGGATCGAGATAACATTCCTCTGTGGTGAGCAGAGTCCCCCTGCCGTTCACATCGATGCCGCCGCCCTCGATAACGAACTCTTTTCCATCATGTTCCGCGTTGAAAAGGCGCTTGCGCAACAGCCTGGCTGCCATCTCGGGCACCCGGCGGTCTTTTTGCCAATCGTCGTATTTGGCCCAGGCATTGAAGTGGAAATGGACTATGGCGGTTTCTGTTTTGTGCTTCCGGCCTTTGGCGAGGCGCCGCCGGACAAATATTGGTCCGCTATCGCGCATCCAGCCCCGGTTAGTCGGATAGGTGATAAAGCGGACGTTATCGAGGCTGCAGCCCGCCCGGCTTAGATACCGCCGCGCCTGGCGCTCCTCGGCCAGGTTCGCAACCAGCATTCGCACCAACTCGCCCGAAGCGATTTTGCGCGCGATTTCGCCATAGACCCAGCGGACCGTGTCGAGCTTATCTGGCCAATCCGTCGGATTATGGGGCCAGGCCAGCCAGGTGGCTTCGTGCTCCTCCCATTCGGCGGGCATGGCAAACCCCAGCTCGGCGGGGGTGCTATTGTTCGAACGCGCTTGCTTTACCATAGGACAAGGGGCCGGAAGATAGAGTCCCCCCTGCGACTTGTCCACCGCCGACTGAGTAGATTGTGCAAAGTGTTGGGAAGTCCTTTGCGGCTCATTCGGCCTCGCAACTCAGCAGGATGCGATCCCGTGACGAAAATGGGACGGAATTTGCGGGAACTCGGGTCCCAGGTAATTGATCGAACCTCCGGCGAAGTAAAGTTCGATGCGCCGGACCACTTCTTCGGGAGTAATCATATCCATGCACCGCGGCAGGTTTCCCGCAACATTTACGCACAGATTCTCAGGGTTGTCTTTCTCGTCGCCATCGCCCAGAGGTGTTACTCTCGATTTCCAACAACCACCGGTTGCGCAGCAGGGCAGCGCTCCAATTGTATGAATGAACTGATGGCCCAGGTAGGCTTCCCAGTGCGCAGGCTCCCGCCCGCCTGCGATAACAACGCAGGGCCGTGTAGCCGGGCCGCCCGGCTTCGATGGCATCGCGGCGGCGAGATGCATCACCGCCGTTACCGGACATAGCACGCCTTGAGAATGATACACCAGCCGCACCAGGTGCCGAAGATCTGTGCACCCGCGCAGATCAATGACCCCTTCCAACGCTGGATGGTGATCTTCGGCTCGGCCCACTTGAACAAAAAGAAGTTTCTTTTGAAAATGATCTACTACCCGCTGATATCGCTCCGTCTCCCACCATTTGTTTGTAAAATCCGATTTCCCTCCCGCCGAGACAATCCAAAATGGCCGGTCATCGCCACAAAGCTCATGAATTTGAGACGGCCATGATTTCTCCTCGTCGGACAGATGGATATCGCCCTTGAAGGCCGTTGGTCCGATGTCTAAATCGAGTTCCTCGTTCAGAAACTCGATGAACGCATGGATGAAATGGTAGGGCCGCTGGTTGCTGAGATGTATTAGAGGGTATTGGCAGTCGATTGCGCGGACATTGGGATCCTTCTCATCAAGCGGCGTTAAGTAAGGATTGTTCTCCCAGAGTTCCGGGAAAGGAGTCCTTACATCAGTCAGGAACTGGCCAGGACAGCACCGATGAATGTCCCGCACAGCGGCGGTCAACATCACGATGTCACCTGCCGACAGAAAGCTCTTCAGAATCAACTTCGCAGAGTTTGACATGCTGCGGGATCACCAAAGGCCAGGCCGTTTCTGGCATCCCCGGAAGCCCCTAATGGAATGCGAAAACCGGATGGAATACCAGCTTGTGAACACTCCGGACCCTCCCGTTCGGGTTCCATTCCCAGATGCCTGCAACAAGTCACGTACTCCCGCGCCAGATCTGATTCATAGGTACCCCTCTCGATGAACAGCAGATCATCGGGATAAGCGGCTTCGATTGCAGTGCGCGAGAACAGGTACCCCAGGTGGTATTGCTCGGTTTCGCGATAGTATTTGGCAATGTGGAACAGCGGCTCGATTCGTGACGGACGGAACTGATAAGCTCGCAAGTATTGGTTGAGCACGAGCAACCATGCGACTCCAAGCCGCTGTTGAAGCGACGCGACCTGATAAAGAGAGTACCACACCTCCTCGTCCCAACCGCCCATCGCGGCGCGCTTTTCATACAGCTCGATGGCTTGCGGCAGGTTTCCCAAATCGCGGAACGCCTGTGCCAGGTAAAACGTGGCGCGCGCAACGTTGCTTCCTCGCCTTATACTCTCTTTCAAAAGCTCGATTTCGCTTTGGATGTCGTCTTTGGACGCCGCCGTGGGTGTCTGACGTTTCACGCTCAGTTCAAGCAACTTCTCCCTCGTCATAGCCGTCATCGACTGGATGAATTGGCGCGTCAAACCCGCGTAGCGCCATTCATGCCGGTCGCTTATGAGGCGTTCTACCCAACACTCAAATTGCCCCTCCTCTTTCACCAAATACGAGTCTGCCCCCAACTTCTCTCGGAAAGCTGCGCCCCCGCGGACTTCCAGGTTCGGGTCTAGCAGAAGGTGATACTCCGCGTTGCCCCTCGCCAGACAGAGGGCCTTGGTGAGAGCGGGTGCGACATCCATCCGGGGGATTTCGTGGAGGGTGCCCGGAATTTCCCTAAGCGCCTCCCGAATGATGTCCTGCGTGCCATCCGTCGAGCCAGAGTCGCAAATCACCCAATGATCGATAACATCCTTTGCTGAATTTAGGCACCGGCCAACCACTGCGGCGCGATTGCAAACGACCATGACCAAGCACACTGTTTTCATTCAGAAAGTCAAAGGATGTTGCGGGGTCCTTTAGGGTTTACCCGTTTACCACAATCGGTCCGGCACAGGATCGCCGCGGTTGAACCGCTCCTCCTGGTCATTCCCATACCTTTGCTTTCCCGTTGTACTTGAGCACCGTTCCTGAGATGCCCGAACCTCCCGATGACCCAGACGTAGGGCTGCTGCCTGAGCCGCTGCTGCCGGGTGCGCCGCCAGCACCGCCCAAGCCTCCCAGCGCGCTCAGCGTTCCCGATGCGAGACTGTTGTAAACAAGATAGACAACCCCGCCCCCTCCGCCACCTCCACCCCCGGCCCCACCACAACCTGAACCCTGCCCACCGGCCCCGCCGCCTCCTGTTCCACCGACGGCATTAATCGTTCCGCTGGTGTTGTTGAGCGTGGCGGCGAAGATCATTAACACGCCACCACCGGCGCCCCCTCCGCCTCCGCCACCCCCAGCGCTGCTCCCGCTGCCGCCGCCACCGCCGCCACCACCGCCTCCAGCCCCGCCCGAGATCAGAGTTACGCCTGCGATCAGGTGATGGTCGAGCGCTCGAAGCGGGCGGTTCGAACTGATCGCCCCCGCACCTCCTCCTCCGCCCCCGATCCCACCGGCGCCGGCGCCTCCGCCTCCGCCCGCACCTCCGGCTGCGCCCATAGCAACTGAGGCGGACGAGCCGTTCGTACCAGCGGTTCCAGACCCCGTCCCGCCCGAAGCGCCGGCGCCCCCTGCGGCAGACCCGCCCAGGTCCCCAGCCGCCGCTGCCGCGCCGCCAGCACCGCCCGCTGTGCCGCTTCCGCTGGAACCGGCATTCCCTGCGTTGGTTATCGTTCCATTATTCGTAAGAGTGCCATTACAGAAAATCTTGTATCCCGCCGTTTTGATCGTAACACCACTATTGACCGTGATCCCGCTGCAGAAGATCGATCGGTTGAGGGTGTATGTGCTGCTGCTCGGCGCCAAACCGAGCACGGTTGAGCTGCCATCAAATGTCACCGTGCCGTCCGAGCCGTCCCCGAACATCCCGCTTTCAAGGAAACTCCGCTCCAGTATGACTGTCCTGCCTTGTGTGTCGGTGGTCCTCATGAGATTACCTCTGGATGCCGCTAATAATGCAATCGATTCCGGATGCGTTAGCGTCGCCTTTAACTATATCGCCAGCCGTCATCGTGATCTCTTGATCGTCGAGAGCCAAACCTCCCGCAGGAATAGTCATGTTCACCGGTATCAAATGTCGGTTCGTCTGGTCGCTGGTGGTCCTCCAGAGGTATAGATTCACCGTTGCCGCTCCCGTTCCGGTGTTCACAAGACGAATGCTCTTCACGATCGTCGTTAGCGGAGCAGGCGAGGAAGGGGATGTGTAAAGAGTCCCAGCCGACCCGCTGGGTGTAGCAAGTGATCCACTGAACAGAGACAATATTTGAACTGCCATTAGCTGCCTTCCTTTCCTTGTTATGATTTTTTATTAAACAGACCCATCACCAGGGCGTCGTCAGCCTCGGTGGAAAGCTCGTCGTATTTTGTGCCGTTATCCCCACTGACGCCTTGAATCAAGACGCCAGAGGGCCATTGGTTATTGAAATAACCGACCGCGCCGCAACGGTCGTTTTGCATCGGGGGCGGACTCGTGGGCGCAGATTCTATGACGTTGTTCCTCACGAGCAAATTGGCAGCGCTGTTAAGCTGCATGCCGTAGCCCACATAGTTGCTCTCAAAAGTGCCGTC
Organism: Verrucomicrobiia bacterium; assembly: GCA_035946615.1. NCBI lineage: Bacteria > Pseudomonadati > Verrucomicrobiota > Verrucomicrobiia > Verrucomicrobiia bacterium. The sequence continues at coordinate 5,080 of DASYZB010000056.1, read as the reverse complement.
CAGATACCGCAATTTGTTGTCCCGGATTACCACGTTGGAGAAAACATAGTACGGGTTAGATGGGTCCTGGCTCGGAGTTGAAGCTGCCCAGGAATCGTTCAGGTGAAGCGCGATGATCCCGCTGCCCGACGTCGCGGTGGCCAGTTCGACCACGTTGCCTTCGATGAGGAGACTTCCGGGGGCGGGAAAATTCCCAAGCCGAGAGGCATTCCCAACCCCAAACACCTTCTGGACCGAATTGACGGTGTCCCCAGTAGTCTTCGAGGTTCCAAACGTAAAGGTCGTGTTCGAGAAGGAGGCTGACTGTACGGTGACAACGATACCATTGTACGCACCCGTTGTATTCAGCAATGCGGAGTCGCCAATGGACAACATGTGCCCGGCAGAAATTGTGACTGTTGCCACCGACATCGACTCGGCAAGGGTTCCACTTCCCGACATTGCCCCGAGATTCCCCAACAAAACACCTTTATTCACGTTCTTGAACCAGTTGTTCCGAATCAGAATATCCTGCGCGTTGGCGGTCTGTTGGTAAACGCCGTACGAAACGTTATGGATCTGGTTTCCCTCAATGATACCGGCCTTACACCACGCCAAAGATAGGCCGCGAACCTCAAGTGAGAATGGGTACGACTGCCCCGAATCTGCAAAGCAGTTTCGAATGTAGGGCGCGACGCCATATGCAACCGGGTTCGTTGGTGGCGATTCCGTGCCCCCACAATGAAACACGGTCATCGGCCCAGTGTTGCTGGAGCTTGCCGGATTGACCGCAATGCACTCCTCAATCCCGCAGTCCTCAACCCAGGCCAGGTCCGTTGCCGTAATGACGCTGATGACGAAACTCGCCCTGCTCGTTGACCTGGTTCCCCAATTAATCACCTTTATCCGGCGCACCCTCGTATGGTTGCCAAAAAGCCGGACCGCCCCGCAGGCAGCCGAAGCCCCCGAAAAGCCGCCAAGATTGCAATCGATTGTGAGATCCGCAACTTCGACGAAATCCAGCGAGTTCGGCTGACCTCCCGAACTTACCGCGTGCCCGACAGCATAAAAATGGGCGTTCGCCGAGCTTCCGGCCAGCTTCAACGTGGTAATATCAACACCAGACCCAACAATCCTGGTCGCCGCCTTTGGCTGCCAACCTCCGCTCGCTCCATCCGAATAACCGTTCGTTTGGAACATACCGGGCCCCAAGTGGATGCAAGTGTTGGCCGCCACGCCGCTCATGATAGCGTCGAATTTCGCCTGCGTGCTCCCATCGAATGGATCGTTCTGTGTGCCTGTGCCCGCGACGCCGTCGGTCCGCATGGCCACCCAAAGGTCCATCCGGTACGGATCCAGGAGCAGAGCTTCAACGAAACTCATAGCGTTGCTTGGTTTTCATTATTTTTTCACTCTCACTGGCCCCCAGGCCATACGAGCCTGTAAAACTGCCCAGACCCTGCGGATTGGGCTGGGAAATAGTAGCGCTGGAAGAATTCGTTGGAGAAAACTCCACTCGTGTTAACGTCCTGCCACCCAGACGGATTAAACATGTCGTGCGTGCTTTGCAAGACAAAGACCGTGGGCTGGGTGGGCCATTCGATCGCGATGTAGTTGGTTGGGGTACCAAAAAAGGAAGTGTAGGCATTCAGAGAGGGGATAGGATCGAGTTGGATCAGGGAAAGCAACCCAACGGTATCAATTCCGTCGGCGACCGTGGATGCCACATTGGTGCTCCAAACCCTCGAGATTTCATCGCTGGGTGAATCGTACGCGGTGAAGCTCGGCGCTGGGTTGTGGGTGTCCAGCGGACCCGCTCCGTTAAAAATACGGACATCCACCAGGAGGTTTCCAATGGCTGGATTGTAGCGGAACGGCGTGCTCAGGAATATCACCTGCCTGTCGCCCGGAAAACCTCCTGGAAAATTGTAGTTGGTGGGGCCTAGAACAACCATGTCGTCGGTCCCGACGTTGTCACTAAGGATCGCGCTTAGGCCATCAGCGCTCCTGCTCGTTGTTGACAGGTTAATCTGCATGTTCGTTATCGTCCAGGGGTCTGCGCTGGGCTGCGAGCCGATCCCGTTCGGGCTTAAAGAGAACCAGATGGTGGTAACATAAATAAACTCGGATCCCAGGTTTGTGAACAGCGACGCATTGTAAACCTGCTGGTACCGCATTGACCGCAAACCTTGAAACTGCTTCATGAGAAAAGGAAAATCACTGATTGTCTGCGCCGGGCCGGGTGCCGGCGCACTAGGTGCTGTGACAAACGCGTCCGTCGCCCCGAGGTGGCACCTAGCGACCAGAAGCAATAAGATGAGAAGCCATGCTCTCACCGAAAAGCTGTTCTGAACTGCCGGTCTAAACCAGTTAGTAGTCATCATCTAATGTCCTCAGGTCCTCAGCAAAGGGCCAACGCCTCAGCGTCCTCCAGGGTGTTCGAAAGCTCGTTCACGGCCATGTTGGTCGCAGAGTTGAACCCTTGTATCAAAACTCCGCCTGAGCTTTGATTCGCGAAGAATTCAGTATTGCCGCAATATTCAAATTCAACAGGTGTTGAGGAGTCTAAGTCCATTACGTTTTCTTCCACAAGGAGGTCGCTGCAGCTATCGACGGCGATTCCGGTTCCGTCTCCTGGCCTCCCACTATCCGAAAGCCCATCAATGTGTCGGATAACATTGCGACGCACCACGGCCTCATCGTAGAGAAGCGGTTGGTTATTAGCACCGCCTTGCATTAGGACCGCAAACGGTGGTCCAAATGACGTTGGTGTAGGAACAAGCTCAACTACATTATTTTCCACAACGATTCTCTGAGTTTGCCAAAGCCTTGCGTAATACCCAGAGGGGCTCGATCCTGACGTGTTGGGGGGATTAGGGTTCGCGGGCAGGTTGAAATAGAATATTGTTTGTTCGTCTGGGTGCGCCCCGAGTGCCGAAACGACGAAATAGCCAGTGTACGGCTGGTACGGCTGTGTTCCCTGAAAGTCGACTTTGGTGATGTGAACGACGTCCCCAACCGAGAATCCATGTTCGGGAAATAGGGACGTGTCGATAGTCGCCTTAGCCACGTACAGCCCGTTTGTGAGGGCATATGTTAGGGACTGAAGCAGTTTCGCGGCATCCGCCGTCGCATACCCAGCACCGGTGGCTGGTCCGGCCGGCACGCCATTCATCACGTATTCGAATTGTGTTAGTGTCAACCCACTAGACAGGATGGTCCAGTACTGCCCGGCTGGACTGTTGTATTGTGGATAATTCGCACCTGCGATGAGGACCTGATCGTTCGCGGAAAACCCGTGAGCGATGGAGGTGGTGGCAATGGCTGTAGTGCCCGCGTTGGTGATTGAGAGCGGAATCAAGGTTGTACTGCGGCTCAAGCCGCCCAGGCTTTCGGCCGGCCCAGCCACGACTCCCCTGTAATAATTGTTGCGGACAATCAGGTCTCTCGAATTGTAGGTGTCGTGATAGGGGCCGCCTGTCCGAAGGTTGCAGACGCGGTTGCCCTCGGCGACAGCGGCGGTGCCGGCGTCTGCCGAGAGCGCTTGAAACCCAACGCCGATGAAGCCTCCTGAACTTGAACCGCCTGGATAGGGGCTGAGCGAAAACTCGAACTGGTTAAAAGCGATTACGGCGCTCACTTGGAAAACCCCATTATAGCCCGAAACCGGCATCTCGCTGATAACGACGGTGGATCCGGGAGCCAGGAAATGCGGCGTATCCGTGGTGATCGTGGCCGTGCCGGAGTTCCAGGAAGCCGAGGTGATCTGGATCACTTGGCTGGAGAACCTCCCAACCCACATGTCTCCCGAGGGGGTAACCCCGCTGCCCTGGGCGGGGTTGGTGACGTAGGTGAATGAGTAATCGTTCACGTACGTGATTTGGTAACAACCATTGAGAGAATTATTCGTGTTGCCGCTCAGCAACGCCCCGCTGATCCGAACCCAGTCGTTCGTCACGCGCCCGTGCGGCAGTCGCGTTGTAACGGTGGCCACGCCACCAGCGCCCACGGTGATGCTTGAAATGGAGACCGGGTCCTGCCGGTATTCGCCGTTGATAAAACACCGCCGGACGACGCAGGCCCGGTGATAAGCGGTGACTCCGTCCGTGGGCCGCTCCCCGCCCCCGATATTGGTGCATGTCGTCTCCCGGGCATTGTTCAGCGACGGTTGCTCCAGAATACAATCCTCGATGACATCGTCAAAGCACTCCTCGCCAGCGTCGGAGAGGTCCGGGTGCGCTCCGCCGATAGTGAGCGGAAAGCACTCAAAACCGGGCGTCTGGGTCCCATAATTGATGACCCGAATCCTCCTGGTCCGCGTGTGCTTCCCAACCACCTGTATGGCCGCGCAGGCGAGGGTCGAAGACATCTGGCCAGCAAGGTTGCAGTCCACCGTGAAATCCGATGCCTCGAACGAGTCAAGGTAGTCGTTATAATTGCTCCCGATGGCCACGTATTCATAGTCCAGGCTTGCCCCAACGACCTGGAGGATGGTCACCCCCATCCCCGAACCGAAAACCTTCAATGCCGCACCCGGCCGCCACTGAGTCTGAGACAGCCCCGGCGCAAATCCTTGGGTCTGCAGCGTGCCCGGTCCTAAATGCACAGCAACCGGAGGAATAACGGGCAGTGGAACCACAGCCCCGGCGGCAACGGCCAAACGGCAGGAGATCACACCGGTTGCCGCTGCACCGGGCGTTCCGCTCATCGTGTACTGAAATGTATTGGCGCCGATGTTGACGTTGAAGATGGAGAAGATGCCATTGTAAAGACCGCCATCCAGCCCGGTGGCCCCGACGATCAGCACCAAATCGCCGTTGCTGTATCCATTATTAATCGCCAAAACGGTGGCCGTAGTGGAACTCCTCGTAATGCTGCTTACGGCTATTGGCAGCGCTAGCATAGCACCATCGAACTTTGCCTGGGTGCTGCCGTCCAGAGGATCACTCTCAGTGGCGGTGCCCGACACCCCATCCGTCCGCGGCGCGATCCACACGTCGAGCGCAAAGGGGTCCAGCAGAAGCGCATCCATCAGGGACATAGGTGTTCCTTTAGTTTACGGCTGAAGGACAAGATACACGGCTGCCCCCCCCCCCCGGGG
>DASYZB010000055.1 GCA_035946615.1 Verrucomicrobiia bacterium | reverse complement strand
GGGCCTCCTCTCCCCGGCCCTCACCTCCCCGAGGGAGGAGAGGGAGTGGCGGACGCGCACGTGTGGCATGACGACTGGGTGCGCACATTCTTACGGGTTGACACCTACTCCCGCAGGGTTAGAGGCCCATTTTCCAAGCTCACGGACAGCATATTGCAAGCCCGAAAGTTAGTTGTCTTCGCGGGCTTCAACGTCCCCTTGACATGAGTTGACGTTGACTCGATGTTGAGGTTCAGCTCAGAGAAAAAATGAAACGGTCTGCCAGACCTTCTGAGTCCGTTCAAAGCCTCGGAATTTGCACGAGACTACGCTCAAATACCGCACCTGTCCCCCCAGAAACGAGCCGCCCAGGGTTTACGTTGATCGAGCTGCTGGTGGTGATCGCCATGATCACAATTCTGGCGGCGATGTTGCTTCCGGCGCTGAACCGGGCGAGAATTGCCGGTGACTCCGCAGTATGCAAGAGCAATCTTCGACAGATCGGGCTCGGCATCCGAATGTATGTCGAACAATTCAACGTTTACCCTGCTGCCGAATTCTGGTGGGTCCAACTTGAACCGTTCGCGGGAACGAAATGGCCAAGAAATCTTTCCTACGGTCCAACCCGCTATGAAGGCAGCCCGAATAACATCTACGCTTGTCCCGCCTACAATCGGTTGGGCGGTCTTTTCCAACCAGGCGGAGGCAACGGCCAAACGTTTGGGAGCTATGGTTATAATTGCTGGGGCGTTCTCTTTAACGATTGGAGGTGGTTTGGCGCCAAACTCGGCTTAGGAGGGGAATTTTGGGTCACGAACACGAGTGGTGGCGGAGAAGTCGTGAACCGGCAGATTATGGGCAGCCGGGTTGTGAGACCAAGCAGCATGAACGAGATCGGCGATGCCTTTCTGCAACCCTTTATTGAGTCTAAGGACAATTTCAAAGGCGTTATGGGTAGTTGCGTCCTGGACAGGGGAGTGGACGAAGCGGTCTTTTTCAACTCTCTGATACTCGGTGCGAAAGATGACGGCTGGGTGGCTGTCGGGCCGACTCGTCAGCGCCACGCTGGCCGGTGGAATGTTGGATTTTGCGATGGTCATGTTGAGAGTCTGAAAAGCGCAGATTTCTTCGACCTGCGGAGAGATGACGTGGTAGCGCGTTGGAATAACGACAACCAACCGCATCGGGAGTTACTGCGGTTGCCATGACAAGAACGTGAGACATCCGTTCTGGCACGGCACCGGCTCTCGATGATGCTTCAAGCAACAGCTACTCGAAGAGCTTGATGCTCAAGTGGGGCGGCACTTTGGGCAGCAGGCGTTCTTATTCAGCTTGAAGCAGTTCGTCGCGTTGAAAAGCGGACACGACAAAGTGGCCCAGGGCCTGGATTTTTTCGCGCCCGCCTTGCTGCCGATCAACCAGGACGGCCACAAATGCCACTTTGCCCCCCTCTTTCTCGACTGCCTGGATGGCGCTGATGGTTGAATCGCCCCGCGTAACGACATCCTCGAGCACGACTACCGAATCTCCTGGTTTGAAGTTCCCCTCGATCAGTTTTCCCTTTCCATGTTCCTTGGCGGCTTTGCGCACAACAAAACATGCCAGCGGCGGGGCGTCCTTCACAAAATACGAATACATCCCGACAGCAACAGCGATGGGGTCGGCGCCCATCGTGAGGCCGCCTACCGAGTTGAGCCGCAGGTTGCGAAGCCCGGCCTCACGTTTGATGAGCGAATGCATCACCTGCCCAACCAGCCATGCCCCTTCGGGATCAAGGGTCGTGAGCCTGCAATCGATGTAATAGTTGCTCCTGGCGCCGGAGGCCAAAACGAAATCACCGTGGAAAACCGATTTTTTTCGCAGAAAAGCGAGCAGTTTCGAGCGGGCTTCTGAGTCGGTCAGCATGGTGCAGGGCTTTTGTGGATTTGAAGCCGGGGCGTCTCAGGCTGCCTTTTTTCGGGCGAGCGCTTCCTCGATGAAATGAACCAGGCTCTCAAAGACCAGCCGCCCATCGGCTGAGCCGAGGATGGGTTCGCTGGCCCGTTCCGGGTGGGGCATCAGGCCGGCCACATTGCCCGCCTCATTGCAGATGCCGGCGATGTTGTCGATGGAGCCGTTGGGATTGGATGTTTCCGTCGGCTGGCCATCGGCGCTGACGTAGCGCCAGAGAATCTGGTTATTGGCTTGAAGCCTGACCAGCGTGGGTTCGTCGGCGAAGTAGCAACCTTCGCCGTGGGCGATGGGAACGCGCAACAGTTTTCCCTCAGGGATTTGGTTCGTGAATGGAGAGCGATTGTTGATGGTTTTGAGAAAGATGTGTTCGCAGCGGAACTGGAGAGAACGGTTCCGGATGAGTGCTCCCGGGAGAAGGCCGGCCTCGCACAGAATCTGGAAGCCATTACAAACCCCCAGCACTGGCCCGCCGTTCGCGGCAAAGGCCTGCACCGCTTCCATCACCGGGCTGAAACGGGCAATGGCGCCTGTCCGCAGATAATCGCCGTAACTGAATCCGCCTGGGATAATCACGGCGTCGGGGGCGCCCAAAGAATGTTCCTTGTGCCACAAGAGCCGTGCGGAATGGCCCAGCACCCGGCCCAGGACGTGCACCACATCCTGGTCGCAATTCGAGCCGGGAAACTGCAGGACAGCAAAATTCATGTTATTCGATTTCGAACCGGTAATCTTCAATGACCGGATTGCTTAAGATTTTGTGGCAGGCCTGGTCGATTTGTTTGCGGGCGCTTTCCAGGTCGCCCTCGGTCAATTCGACTTCGAGGTACTTGCCGACGTGGACGGCCCCCACGCCAATATAGCCCATATGGGCCAAGGCGTTTTGGACCGTTTTGCCCTGCGGGTCCACCACGGCTTTCTTTGGCGTAATAATGATTTTAGCTTTCATTCAAATCGGTTCCACCGCCGTTCCGAAGGCCAATTCTGCGCCAACGCCCAGATTCGGGCTAGAACTTTTTCGCAGCGCCTGGTTTTTTGCGCATCCCGAGGAAAAGCCCCAAGAGCAAAGCGACCAAAATCCATTGAGCGAGCATCAGGCCGGATGGAACAGCCAGTTCCTGGGCCAGCTTGCCGGCAGGAGGGAACCCACCCGCAGACCACAAGTGGGCCAGCCACAGAGCCGGCGCGTTGAGCGCGCTGGTAAATGCCCGGATATTCTTCGGGATAGTAATCGGATAGAAAAATGGCAACGCCCTAACCAGAATGAAGGCGCAGCCCATGACCAGTCCCAACCCAAGCGGATAGATGTGGCGGCGCATACGATTCGGCGCAGCGTCGAATACCTGGAAACACCAGAGCGCGCTGCGTTCAGGCCAAATGTTGGCGGAGGCGCGCCCGGAGTTCAACTGCGGAGTGGCCTGGGGAGCAGCAATTCTCCTTGTGAATTCACAGCAATCTTACCGTATTGTATAACTTCGTAACATTTGTCACTGCGACGAGTAGGCCCGGTAAAACTTGCTCGGCGAATTGCTGGCGCTCAGATCCGTGACCGGCATCGGAAGCGAAGTGGCCACAAAGCTGGTCAGGGATGTCCAGGTGTTTAAGTTCGTGGAACTCTCGATGGCATAGGTCAACCCCAGTTGCTGCGGGTACAGTTGGAATTGAAAGTTTGCGTCGCCGCGCTTTTGAGGTTGATTCAGTATCGGCCCTTGCAGACTTCCGGTGTGCCTGGAATTCTGTTTATACATAGGCCAAGAGGATTTCGCTGCTCCGTTGGTCCCGGAAACAATCGCAAATATCTTTGTCCCCAAGGCGGCGTAAATGGCGCCATCGGACCCGATTATCGGCGCGGTCGTTGCAAGATCAAACCCCGCAATGGGATTGTCAGGAGACGTTACTGCCCACTGCACCTGCCCATTCGAATTCAATGCCCAAACGCTGTTCGAAACGCAATAGTAAACAGCGCCGCCGGCATCAGTTACTGCTGCGCTCCCCGGGCCTCGTGAGGGATACCCCGGTCCCTGCCAACTCGATTGGCCTTGCGAAGTGAACGCAGAAAGAACATGGCTTTGATAGGCAGCAACGTAAATGGAACCATCGACTCCGATAATCGGAGGGCCATCTAGACTGAATGCGCTCGGCGTTGACCAAAGCATGGAACCGTCCCGGGCATAGGCATAAAGAGGGCCGCCGGTGATATACGTCCTTCCGTCGGCCGCGATTGCGGCTGAGTCAGCGGAACCAGACGCCGCCCAGCGCTGTGTTCCGTCCGGCTTAATGGCGTAAAACTGACCCGATTCTCCTGAAGCGATGTAAACGGTACCATCAGGACCTATGGCAGGAGATCTAAAGCTGCCAGTGCCAGCTACTGCAGATTTCCACTTTAGCGTACCAGAACTAGTAACCGCGTAAAGGAAATATGAGCCGTCAAAGTATATGGTTTGATCGGAGCCAACTGCAGGAGAGCCCCCAGTTGCACCCGTGGTTTGGAAAACCCATTTTTGCACCCCCTCCGGGTCTAGAGCGTAAAGATTTCCGTTTCCGCAGAAGTAAATTGTGCCGTCCGCGCCAACGGCAGGAGAGCCCGAGGGTGCAACCCCGAAGCTCCAACGGTTGGAAACCACGGAATTAAAATTCGTAACGGCCACCAATCCCGCAGCCGTGCCAAGGTACACCGTCCCATCGGTTGCTAGAGTTGGGGAGCTGCTAATTGCATTGCCTAAGTCATCACTCCACAGAACCGTGCCGGGAGCGCCTTTGGCCAATAGGTCTGTTCCAAGCAAAGATAACGCCATGATCAATATGCGGATGATTTGGTCAATGTTCATAAACATGAGAAATTCAGAAGCTCACGCCCCCCATGAGACCTGCGGCCAGGACCAAGGGGCGAGGCAGAAAAGTGCTCATATTCAGCAGTTTGACACCCTTTCTAACTTTGTAAGATTTGTCACGGCGACGAGAAAGCCCGATAAAACTTGCTCGGCGAATTGCTGGCGCTCAGATCTGTGACCGGCATTGGAAGGGAAGTGGCCACAAAGCTGGTCAGGGATGTCCAGGTGTTTAAGTTCGTGGAACTCTCGATGGCGTAGGTCAGACCCAGTTGCTGCGGATAGAGTTCAAATTGAAAGTTTGCGTCGGTGCGCTTTTGCGGGCGACCGAGGGCAGGCTTTTCCAGTTTTCCGGTGTGGCGAGGGTTTTGTCGGCACATTGGCCAAGGGGCAGACCCCAGCGTGTTAGTGCCAGCGATTGCGTAAAGCTTGCTTCCCAAGGCGGCATAAATGGTACCGTCCGGACCGACGACCGGAGAGGTTGCCGCGTAATATCCTCCAATTGGGGGCATCGCCGGATAGTTCACGACCCACTGGATTTGTCCCTGAGAGCTTACGGCCCAAACTGCGTTCGAAACGCAGTAGTAAATCATCCCTGCCGCATCAACAGCCGGCACTGTGGTCGGTGGGGAGTAGCCGGTCACTGAGAGCGGCACACGCCAAAGCACCCGTCCCGATGGGCTAACAGCGGCGAGATTGCCACTGGCGCCGTTTACGACGTAGATTGTGCCGTCTGCTGCGACGACAGGTGAAGACTTCGCAAAGAAGTCATCGGAGCTTTGCGCTGGAGTTTGCCACAGATTCGTTCCGTTCGGAGCAAATGCAAATAGTGGACCCTGGGTGATGTACACCGTTCCATCCGAACCGATTGCCGCTGAGTCTCCCATGCCTGAATTATTCTGTATGCTATATGACCACCTTGGTGTGCCATCGGGATTGAAGGCGTAGAGGGAGCCAGCGAAGGAGGTGAAATAGACTGTGCCATCGCTTGAAACTACGGGAGAACCGCTTTGACCGTTGACCGGCGAAGCCCACTTTTTGGCCCCAGCGGGTGTAAGAGCGTAAAGGCTGCTGTCGCCCACGATGTAAATTGTTCCATCGGCGCCGATGGCAGGAGATGAAAGCCCCGTGGACTGGAAAGCGTAAGACCACTTGGTTGAGCCATCTGGATTGAGCGCGTAGCACCCCAACCCCGAGGCGAGAAAATAGACCGTTCCGTCCGCCGCCACCGCCGGAGAGGACGTAACGCCTTGCCCGACCGGGAAGGTCCATTTATTGGAGGCCGTTGTCCCTGCATTGGTGATTGCCGTCAATGCGGTGGTCGTGCCGAAACAAATCGCGCCATCTGGCGTGATTGCCGGTGAGGATGATATCGCTGTCCCGGCGTCATAAGTCCAAAGCACTGTTCCCGGGACGGGTTGGGCCGATGCGCCGATGGCCCCCATGAGACCTGCGGCCAGGATCAAGGGGCGAGGCAGAAAAGTGCTCATATTCAGCAGTTTGGCATCCTTTCTAACTTTGTAACGTTTGTCACTGCGCCGAGTAAGCCCGGTAAAACTTGCTCGGCGAATTGCTGGCGCTCAGATCGGTGACCGGCATCGGGAGGGAAGTGGCCACAAAGCTGGTCAGGGATGTCCAGGTGTTTAAGTTCGTGGAAGTCTCGATTGTGTACGAAAGACCAATCTGCTGTGGATACATCTGGAACTGGAAATTACTGTCGCTCCGTTTCTGAGGCTGACCAACTGCAGGTTTCTCCACCTTCCCAGTGTGGCGGATATTCTGACGGTACATTGGCCAGGGGGATCCGGTCGGGCCATTTGTTCCTGAGGAGATAGCGTAGAGTGTGCTCGCCAAAGCCGCGTAAATGGTACCATCCGGTCCGACTATGGGAGAAGAGTTTGCCAGATCCCCACTGGGAGGCGGAGCCACCGGAGAGGTCACACTCCAAAGTACTTTTCCCTGGGCATTTAGAGCCCAAAGTGAATTCGAAACGCAATAATAAATTGTGCCGGCAGCATCCAACGCCGCGCAGGTGGCGGCGCCATACTGGGGGTTCGAGTTAAAGGCGTGCCAAAGCACCTGGCCAGCAGGCGTGAGAGCCCAAAGTGTGCGCCCAGTGTCCGCTACATAAATTGTACCCCCACTTGCGATTACAGGCGGCCCAGCAAAACCGGTACCGGAACACCAGAGGTTAGTCCCTTCTGGGTTGAACGTGCACAAGGAGCTGGCCGAAACAACCAACGTCCCATCGGACGCGATTGCCGGACAATCCCAGGGAGCCGAAGAAAGGCCACGAGCCCACCGTTGACTGCCATCCGGGTTGATCGCGTAGAGCTCAACCCCTTCCCAAGAACCTGCGTAGATCGTCCCGTCAGGACTCACAACGGGGGATTCATAGTTCCCAGTGCCCGCGACAGAGGTCTGCCACTTCAGTGATCCAGAAGGCGTAACAGCGTAAAGACTTAAGTAGCCCTCAAAATAAACCGTGCCGTCTAGTCCAATTGCTGGCGTTCCTCCACCGCTCTGCGACTGGTAAAGCCACCGGAGGGTTCCATCTGGATTGACCGCATACAGCGCACCTCCGCTGCCCACAAAATATACTGTTCCGTCTGCTCCAACAGATGCCGAACCAGACGGTGGGGATGAAAAGGTCCATTTGTTCGAAGCGGTAATTCCGATGTTTGTGATGGCATATAGACTTGCCCCCGCGACATAGATTGTGCCATCGGGTGCGAGCGCAGGTGAAGATCTTATGGTGCTTCCAGTATCATATTTCCAGAGCACTGCACCGGCTTTTGACTGGGCTTGTGACCTTACGGCCCCTAGCAGCGAGAGCGCCAGCGAAATTGTACTAAATCGAATCGTCATAATCATGTCTCTCTAAATAACTGACACTTCCGTCATTGTGCCACCACGACTGAAGGCACATTAAAAGCTAACGTTAGTAACCACGAAGGTGTATCCTCCTGAACCCACTTGAAACACGGTGGCACCGTGGCTCCAAGCGGGCCAGTTTGTGAAGTAATAGGAGTTCACACCTGGCGAGTTAATCGCCACTTGACCGCTCTCAAGAACACCTCCTAAGTTGTTCGTCGAAGGAATGTATACCGATGCGGATGTGTTGGCTGGAATCGTTAAAGTAAGTGTATAAGTGCTCCTTGTCGCATCATTCGTCCAATAGCAGACTAAATTCCCCCGAACGTTATTGAGAAAAGCGAATGCGTTGGTAACACATCCGCCTGGCTCTGGTTTGATAATTACATTTTTAAATCCGGGATTGTTGTCGTCAGGATTTACCCCGCCAACCGTTTTCCATATCCATTCCGAAACGGCACCGTACGGCAAATGGTTGAAAGACGTAAACGGATTCCAAGGCGAGACCGCAGGGAAATAGCCGCGGTCGTCACCGCCGGCCGCAGGATTCGCCGGTCCGGACAAATATGTATCCCAGCCCTCCTGACAGGTGGTGGCCCCGTTAACCACAGGGTAAAGCCATGAAGGGAAATTAGTGTCCATCAGGATTTTGTAGGCCAGGCTTGTGTAACCATCGCGTGACAGCTCCAGCATTTCTCGCGATGAGAAATAATAGCCGGTGGAGAGGTGGTTTGTACAATAGGTGTTCGTAAACCCATCGCTCGTATACGCATTGTTATAATTTTGCACTCCATACGCCCCTCTGAGCAGAATAGAAATAACGTTTGAACGCTGGCTGTCTGGCACCATGTTGAAGTATACCGCCGTCATGCAGTCAGCCTGAGATCCTCCGTTGCCTCCAACTCCAACAATATTGGTTCCGCTGTACGTCACTAATTGATTGGAAGCATTTGTATAGGCATTTCGTGCCATGGCCGCCAAACCGCTAAAGTGGGTATAATCATTCAGGTAGGCGGTGGCACTTCCTTGATCGGTAGCCTGGCTCTCCAGAACCCGGGCAACACTCGCAGCTAGATCGAGCGAGTACGCGCTCCAGCCTGTGCCCCAGTTTCCATAGCTTACACTTGCGTGGCCACCGGCCGTCGTCCACCCGTAAGGATGGGGGTATGAGAGTTGCCAGTTGAAATAGTCGCCACTGCCCCAGTCGGTAACCTCGGCACTCGATGAGTTCCAAATGCTGCTGTCGGTGTGCCATTGGCCAGTTGAGGCCTTGCAAAGATTGGTGAGATAACCTATCTGATTGGTTATCGAGTGGTAGCTTGCCTTAAGAATGCGCGTGTCACCGTAGTTCTGATATAGTCGCCATGGAAAAATAATTCCCCCCGCTTGGGCGCCAGGGTCGGAGTATCCCAATCCGATACCCGTATGTCCATCCCATGGTGCAAAATCTGTGAACGCACCATCTCCTCGTAGCGTCTGTGCATCGCGAATATCACACACCCACTTGGTGAGGAAGGCGCCCAAGTCCATGTTAAAGCACGCAGTCTGAGAAAAAATGTGCTCATCGAACAGGTAACCCTCTCTTTCAGCACGCTGAGTGCAGGCCGTAAAGACGCCTTGGAGATTGCCCTGCTGTCCCCACTGCGCGTTGGTCATGAGCTTATTGATAAAATTGTTCGTTAGCACCCAGTTTGCCGCGACATCGCTGGGATTTGTACCTGGGTCGTTTCCGGAACAATAAAAGGCACCCGTCAGGGGCACCCCCGACCGGATGACGCATCCCATGAGAGAATTCGTTGTAAGACTCGCGGTAATTGAGTTCGACGCGGTGATTTCTACATATCTGAATCCGTGATACGTGAAATGGGGATGGAGTTGTTGGACGGAATCCCCATTCAGAATATAAGTATCGATTTGCATCGGTGGGGTTCCCAGGTTGAGAACATAGACGTTTCCACTGCCCGTGGCGAACGCGCCATTATTTTTGGAGTCCAAACTAAGGCCTTCGCTATGACGGAGCCTCACCTGCCATCCTATGGCGCTAACGCCATTCGTGTTCGTAATAGTCAGATTGCACCAACCAACGATATTCTGGCCCATGTCAAAGATTGTAGCGGACTTGCCCTGCTCATTACTCCCCGCCCACATCGCTATAGGGGTTACATAGCGAACCACCTGAATGGGTTCGTTTGGCTGCGTTACGAGGAGATTAGCGTTTAACGGGTATGTAGCGACTGGCACCGTAAATGACTGAGGAATGAATGAGGCAGTCGCCCAGTTTGTGTAATATCCTTCCTGGTTAGCGTCGTCCTTCTCGCCCTCGTAGAGCTCTGCGGCACGGATTAGCCCATTTGTCGAGCATGTCCAGTTAGCGTCGGTCGAAATCGTGGTACGACTATTGTCGGTGTTCGTGATGATTAATTGCAGCAGGAACTGGGGATTTTTCGCCCCGTAATACCCTGGGGTTCCGTAATCAGTGTCGCCGTAGCACCAACCCTCCCCAAGGAGTGCGCCAATTATGTTTGTCGAGGGCGGAACGCCGTTCAAGTATCGAGCGACGTCGAATGTCTGGTACTGAATCCGCTGGTTATAATCTGTCCATTCCGGGGCGAGGACATTTGTCCCGACCTTCTGCCCATTAATCCACAGTTCATAAACACCCTTCGCAGATACGTAGGCCGTCGCCGTCGCAACCTGCTTACTCAAAACGACATTGGTACTGCGAAAAATCGGAGCAGCGTAACTTGAAACGTAGCTGTTCACACCTATCCAATACGCACCATTCCAGTCGCTCGGATTCAATAACCCCAGTTGAAACATCGCTCCGTTGGTGGCCCACGTGCTTAGTCCGGTGTAGAGGTCCCACGTGCGCACGTTCCACCATAGGCGTTGCCCTGATTGCAGGTTAACTCCGTTGTACTGCACATGAATCGTTTGGTCCGAATATTCCTTTCCGCTGTCCCAGAAGTCGCCATAGCCGTTTGCGACATTATTCGACGTGGAACCGACAATAACTTCATACGCAAGCTGTCGTTCGGCGCGCTGAGGAGAGGTCACGATCCAATAAAACCGGGGCGGTCCGTAATTGGTTGTGATGCCCCACGGATTTTGGCGGTACTCGCAGCGCAGGTATTGGGGAACGAGCAGGTATTTGTAGTCATCCGAGCCATCCAACCAGTTGGAGGAATTGGTGGTGCTCCCGTCCCCCGCCGCGTTTTCGACATAATCCGGCGCGCCTCCCCCATCGGTGTCAATCGGACAGCCGTTTGTGTCCACGGCCACGAAATGAAGGCCCACATCGAGAAAACTGTTGGTCTCCTTGATTTCCCACCCGTTCACGAGGTTGGTGTACATCGTGTAGTGGTACAGCCCAACCTGGTCGGCGGTTGTATTGGTGTCGGCGTTGATGAGCGCGCTGTTGGTGAGCTGGTAATAATTGCCGAGAGGACCGGCCTGGTAAGCCGGTGATGCAGGCAGAACGATGTCAGTGCTGTTGGTTGGGGTCAGGCGGTCGCAGTTCGTCACGAACGCGTTGAACCCTCCGATGTACCCGCCTGTGTCATACGGGAGCGACGTTCGGTCGAACAGGTTGTCTTTGACAACTCCGTTGGTGGTGTACCAGGGGGTGAACACCAGCGTTCCGCCGTAGAACAGGTTGTTCCGCATGACGGGAACATAACTGTCTTGGGCCTCCAAATCCAAGTTCACTCTCTCGAGGAGGCAGTTCGTCAGGTTGACCGATGTCGGCTCATTCTGGATGATGCCGTCGTGGAATTGGCAGTTCTGGAAGTTGATGGGCAGGGTGGTCCCGCCTCCCCAGCCGAGGTGCAGGGTATCCTGGGCAAGAGAGGAAAAATCAGTGAACCGGCAGTTGATTGCGGTTGGCACGGACCCGCTCTGCCAGTTGGCAAGAATGAACGAGTATATCCCCCCATTCCAACTGGAACTGCCTTGTTCCTGGACGGCGGCGAACTCGGTGAACTGGACAAGGTTGGTCGCTGAGCCCTGGCAGAGCAACTGGGCGGAGGTGGAGATGGCCAGCCCGCCCGGGTAGGTCCCGTGATAAGCCGTGATTACCGTTCCGGGGGTCACGGTAATCGTGGCGTTGGTGACGTAAACGTAGGGAAACGCGAAATCGATTGGGTCATAACTGTACCCAAGGTCCGGCGGCATGCAGGTGTCCCGCTGCGCCTGCGGATAAAGTACCGTGTTTGTGAAAAGATAGAGCACGCCGGACGAGCTGTAAACCACCGGGGGATAGGTTGTGCGCCGGCCAAGATCGCTTAGCAGGCTCGAATTGATATTGCGTGTGCCCGCCCCGCGGAAGCCGCTATTGGCTGCGAGGTACGCGGTCCCTCCGCCGACCGTTTGGAGCGGCGAACTGCCCGGGGTCGGTGCGACGTCGGTTCCAAAACTTGTGGTTTGGAAAAATCCGTTGTAGTCGCCGGAGAGGGACAGAATGCCTGCCGTAAGATTCGTTACGTTGACAAACACGCAATTGGTCGCCGCCAGCGAGCAACCCGTGGGCGCGGACGGGGCCGAGGCGAGATAGCTGCTCCCGCTGAAGGTCACGTTTTCAGCGGCAAGGGTCAGGCCGCCTCCGGCAACAATGTTGGTGGGGACGTTGTAGAACAGCGCGTTTCTGAGGTGGACCGTCCCTCCGCCCACGGAGAGACCATTCTGGCAGTTGACGAACTGCGCGTGAGAGATGTCTGCCGAAACTCCACCCAGGGAGACGCCGATGGAGGCGTACGAAATGCGCAAATTCGAGAGGACCGGCACAGCGGGGCTGATACCGGCGAAGTTGAAGGCCGGATTTGCGTAGTAGCCGGAGGGCGCCGGCCCGCTGCCGCTGATTTGCTCGCCGACAGACTGATCATCCACGGCGGTGCAGACAATGGGTCTGTACATCTTTCCACTGAATGTCAGGTTGGGAGTGCCGTAACCCGGGATCAGGTTGATCGAGCCGTTCGTCGCAAATTTCAAAACGGTTCCGCCCTCCGCGACGTTGTTGCTTCCGTATAAGTATATCTTACCGCTGACATAGTATGTGCTGTCGCTCTGCAGCGTCAGGTTGGTTTG
The DNA here is from genome assembly GCA_035946615.1 of Verrucomicrobiia bacterium. Classification (NCBI taxonomy): domain Bacteria; kingdom Pseudomonadati; phylum Verrucomicrobiota; class Verrucomicrobiia; species Verrucomicrobiia bacterium. The sequence goes on along the minus strand of DASYZB010000055.1, from coordinate 74,129 downwards.
TGTAGTCAAGATTATATAATCCATCAGGAACCCTTTCCTCAGCGGCCGGGCCGCCGCCATCCTCATCGGGATGGCTGTGCCGGCCCGCCAGGTCGGGGGCGCGGCCTGGCGGAGCGCCATCCTGCGCACCAGCGCATCCGGGGAGGCCGGCAGGTCCGCTGAAGCCGGCGGGGAGGCCGGCAGGTCCTGGAGTTGGGCCTGAACACTTTGGAACGGCACCTCCTCGACCAGGCAGGTTTTGGAATCAAGCAGGACCCAGTGTTTGTTGACGCGGATTTTGTTCGTCTCGGAGCCCAGGGCGAAGGCCGTCCCAGGGCCCATCTTCATCACGCCAAAATCCAGGCAATCATCCGTGTCCGAGCCCACCTGCGTCGTGGCCACCTGCGGAACCGGAGCGGTGTCGAATTCGGTTATCACTTGGAGCATCGTGCTTGCCGGATCGAGCCCCCATTCTGAGGGAGAGGGCGGCTGCTGGCGCAAAACCACGAACTGTTCTAATGATGAAATCGAGTTCACATAATAGAGGTCCGCGTCCAGGCCCGAGAATGCTCCCGGGTAGGCGACCTCATTGCCTGAGGGCAGCAGCTCGCCCACCGAGTTTGTGACCTCGGCAATCCAGACGGCTTTGCCGCTCGATGTATCAAAGTAGCTCAAACCGAGGACATGGCTGGCCAGAGTTTTCGCGTCCGGAGTGACCAGGTTAATGGCCGCCCCCGCGCTGCCAATTTGTCCCGCGAATGCGAGGGAATGCTGGGCGTTGGTTGCCTGGGCGCCTGTTGCTGTGGGTGTGATTTGATCGCTGGAATCGGCCCATTGGCCGGAAGCGTCCAGATGCCCGATGCCCGTGGCCAGTTCGACGTAAGAGTTGGTTTTTGCCGCGACATGGTTGGCAGCGTTCGTGAACAAGGTCACTCGTTCCCAGATACGCTGGTGCGGACCGCGTTGAGCTATAAAATAGTTCGTGGTTGTGCCGGTGGCCAGTGGCGAATTCGGGCCATTCGATACGGGTATTTGGGCTTGGGTCAAAAGACTTGTTACGCTCGCAAGCGCTGCCAGAACTGCCTTTGTCCAGGCGGAGACTGCGGCGCGACCTGGCAGGGTTTTCATAGGTTATTTGGGGTTTAAGGCGACTTTCTGCGGCTATGTTCGCTCAGTGAAGGTCTGGTTGTTGTTGGCGAAGGGGTCACCGAGGCGGGGCGCCACCAGCGATTCTCATTATGCGAACGCGGGCCGGAACGCCCCCATTCGCGGGGGTGTGGCGGTGTGACGAAGGGCCGAAACCGTTCTCAACGGTTTTGAAGTGGTCCCGGGAGGTTGCGATGAAGGTGGGAAACCGTTGAGAACGGTTCCTCAGCCTCCATGCGCCGCCAAACACCCCCATGAATGGGGGTGTTAATAAGATTGGTCCTGAATTGAAAATGAGAATTGCGGGGCGCCGCGGGGGGCCGGCTGTTGCGTGTCTGTGGACTGCGTACCCTTTGCCTTCGGGGCGCACGGACTCGATCGATGCAGATCTCATAGCCATCGTCGGCGGGGGGACAGGGCCTCACCAACAGATGGGATACTGGCAGGAATGCTTATCAGAAGTCAACACATATCTTGTAGGTATGTTTATCACGACGTATCATCAATTGCTGTTACATTGACAATTTTTGGGGGCTGCCGGCAGCAGCAGCGGGTTGTGGCGCACCGGGCCGGGTATCGGTTTAGCCCTGCACAGGTTCCCGGATCGGTTCGGTGACACGTTGGCCCGCGTCAGCATTGGTTTCCGGCGCACTGCGCCGCATAATGAAAAATGCCGGGCCGGGTGGACTGGGCTTTTGCATTGAGACAACAGGGGCAAGCGGCTACAACAAGCTGATGTTAGCGATCCTGGCGCTCTTTTTGACCGCTTCGGGCCTGGTTTTTGGCGGCCCATTGCCCGTGGAATCCACTGGCGCCGCGCTCCTCTACACCAATTATCAGGCGCCCGAGGTCCCCTGGTCCATCCATATTGTGCGCGTCGCGCGCGGAAGCCCGCAGTACGAACTTCATTCGAGGCACGCCGGCGGGGGAGTTCTAGGCTTAAGCACGCTGAGCGCGCAGGCAAAGGCAATCAACCCTGTTCTGGGCAGGGCTGTTGCGGCAATCAACGGAGGGTTTTATCAGAGAGACAAAACCTACGCGGGCGTCCCGCGCGGGCTGCAGATACAAGATGGGGAGTTGTTGCATGGGCCAACCGGCGAGCCGGCATTCTGGATAGACAGCCAAGGCGAGCCGCGCACAACCAATGTGACCTCTTTCTTTCAGGTCGTTTGGCCGGGAAACGTGGCCACTGGCATTGCGTTGAATGATGATGGCTCCAAGGCGCCCTTGGTGCTCTACACCCCGGCGATAGGACCCTCGACTCATACCTCGGGAGGCCGCGAGCTGATGCTGGAGCGAGCAGGGCGCGGGCCATGGTTACCCCTGGAGATCGGCAGGACCTACCGGGCGCGAGTTCGCGAAGTTCATGGAGGGGGCGACTCGCCAATCGCAGCCGGGATTTTGGTCTTATCCATGAACCAGGCAATGGCTTCCCGGTTTACAGACATCTCGACCGGAGCCGTCTTGCGCATTTCGTTAGCCACCTTCCCAAATTTGCGCGGGGCCAGGATAGCTCTCAGCGCCGGTCCGGTCCTGCTGCGGGATGGGAGGCGCCAGAAGGTTGGCGCCGACATTACGCAGGAATATGAATTCAGCTCGATGCTTGAACAGCATCCTCGCTCGGCAATCGGGTGGAACCAGGACTTCTTTTTTTTAGTCGAAGTAGATGGACGCCAAAAGGAACTCTCGGTGGGAATGACTCTCGACGAATTATCGCGCTGGCTTTTGAAGCTGGGTTGCGAAGACGCACTCAACCTCGATGGCGGCGGTTCGGCGACCTTGTGGTTCAAAGGCCAGGTCCGTAACAGCCCCTGCGATCATTACGAGCGAACGATTGCCAACTCGCTGATCGTGGTGGAGAGGGCCAGCGCCAAAGGAACAATTTCTGCCGCCAAGGCGCAGGCCAAGGAATAGCCATGCAGCGACCCAATAGTGGCCTTAGCGGGAATAATGAGTGGACGGTGGGATGGACTACACATAGAGGGACCCCTCTCCCCGACCCTCTCCCCTTCGGAAGGGGAGAGGGAGAATCCTCAGCAGCTTACGGTTGTAGCGCATGTCACAGACCCCTCTATAATGCAGCTTTGGCTGCGATTTGCATTCTGGCCGGGCTTCTGATGCCAGTAGCAAGTGGAGGCGACACATTAGCCAACGCTGAATCGCGCCGGCACGAGCACTGGCTCACCTACACAAACGACGTTATCCCGGATGTGCCTTGGTCGATTCATATCGTTAGAATTGAACGTCCATTCCCGGAATTTGAGTTCTGCACCACGCTGGGAAACGAGCGGGCCTTCGCAATGGCGACGGTTTCCGAACAGCTCAAGAATCTGCTTCCCGCAGAGGGGCAGCCTTTGGCGGCAATTAACGGTGACTTCTACGACAACAGCAAAAATTACCAGGGCCGCCCGAGAGACCTGCAAATTCGGAACGGAGAAGTGGTCAGCAGCCCGGCTGGCCACACGTGTTTCTGGATTGATCCGGCGGGCAACCCGCGTATGACCAATGTGGAATCTCGCTTCCGTGTGATCTGGCCTCAAGGCGGCTCGATGCGACTCGGGCTGAACCAGGAGCGCAGCGCGGAGGGCGCGGTGCTCTACACTTCGGTAGCAGGGCGATCGACCCGAACCAGCAGCGGGACCGAGTTGGTCCTCGCGCGCGGTGATAAAGGCCCCTGGCTGCCCTTGCAGGCGGGCCAGCTTTACACCGCGCGGGTGCAGTCCGTGCGGCACGACGGCGACACGGCTTTTGATAGCCAGACGATGGCGCTTTCACTTGGCCCTGCTCTGGCCGCCACAGCCCCTGCATTGCAACCCGGAAACTTTTTGCAGATTTCAACCGAGACTGTTCCTGACCTTTCCGGAGTCCAGACCGCCATCGGCGGCGGGCCGGCCCTGGTGCATCACGGGCGAGTAATGCAATGGAGCGGCATCATTCATGTCCGCCATCCCCGCAGCGCCATTGGCTGGAATAAGAATTTCATTTTCCTCGTCGAGGTGGATGGACGCCAAACCGAGGTGTCGCTCGGGATGACCTTTCCAGAACTGGCCGATTACCTGGTAAAATTGGGTTGCGACGAAGCGATGAATTTTGATGGCGGCGGCTCGGCGACTCTTTGGGCGCTGGGTGACGTGCGGAACAGCCCCAGCGAAGGGCGCGAACGGCCTGCAGCCAATGCGCTGGTTGTGCTCAAGAAAAAAAAGCCGAAGAATTGAAGTCCTCTTGAGACCGGAACGATATAAATACTGGGAGGACGGTGGGATCGACTACACACAGAGGGACCCCTCTCCCCGGCCCTCTCCCCTTCCGAAGGGGAGAGGGAGAATCCCCGGCAGATTACGATTGCAGCGCATGTTGCGGACTCGGCTATACTTATGGACGTTCACTCGAGTCGCTGCCTGGGTGGCGCTCGGTCTGGGACTTTCGGCCTGGGGAGCCGGCGGCCCGCCCAGCGTCCTTGTCGCTCCGCATTCTTTGCCTGGGGCCGACTTGTTCACCAACGGCGCGGTTGAGCAAATTGAAATCCAAATCGCCCCTGGAGACGTCGAGAGCCTGAAACGCGATCCGCGGCAATTCGTTCGCGCCACGGTTTCTGAAGCGGGTCGCACGTACCGGAATGTTGCCGTTCATTTGAAAGGCTCTGTCGGAAGCTTTCGGCCAATCGATGACAAACCTGGTTTTACTCTCGATTTTGAGAGATTCGCGGCGGGCGAAGCATTCCACGGGCTTCGCCGGATTCATCTGAACAATTCGGTCGAGGACCCCAGTTACGCGAATGAACACTTGGGTAGCGAACTCTTTCGGGCCGCCGGGGTGCCGGCGCCCAGGGCCGGTTACGCGCTGGTGCGGTTCAATGGCCGGCGATTGGGTTTGTATGTGTTGAAGGAGGGATTTACCGAGGACTTTCTCTCTGGATATTTCCAGCACGTCGGAGGCGAGCTTTATGAACCCGAGTCCGGGCACGACATTGACCAACATCTCAAACGCAATTCGGCGCGGGCTCCTGCAGGGGACCGGCACGCCCTCAAAGCCCTTGCCGCCGCCGCCCATGTTCCGGACCTCGCGCGACGATGGGAGCAGCTTGATCAAACGTTGGACGCACAGCGGTTCATTGCGTTCATGGCCCTGGAGGTCATGATCAGCCATCGCGACGGCTATTGCCTGGCTCGTAACAATTTCAGGGTTTACCATGATCTCGATAGCGGCAGGATGGTATTCTTGCCTCACGGGATGGACCAACTCTTCGGCATCGCCGATTTGTCCTGGAAGCCCTCGATGGCCGGGCTGGCGGCCCGGGCCTTGAGAGAAACCACGCCAGGAGAGCAACTTTACGAACAGGAGTTCAAAGACCTGTTCACCAACCTGTTCAAGCCGGATGTCCTGACCAAACGCGTCGATGAGCTGGTCCTGGGCTTGCGCCCTTTTGTGCAGGCTGAGGAGTTCCGCAATATCCGAACAGAAGCCGGCGAGCTAAAAGCGCGAATTGCACAGCGAAACCACAGCCTGCAATTGCAGTTGGCCCAGCCGGGGCCTCGCGCGCTGGAGTTCAGCAATGGCCTCGTCCGCCTCGATGCCTGGAAAAAACGCGACGAGCCGGCCGGCGGCAAAATGGGGAGGACTATTACATCGGATGGCGTCGGGGCGCTATATATCGCGACTTCGTCAAACTCGATGGCCTCATGGAGAACCGAGAGGGTGCTGCCACGAGGACATTATCGATTCGAAGGCAGGGCGCGCGTGAATAACGTGATGCCGCTCCCTTTCGGGAAGCACCAGGGCGCCGCGCTGCGGGTCGAGGGCCGCTCCAGGGACCCGGGAGGTCTAACAGGCAATTCCAACTGGCAGCCGCTCGGGACGGATTTTGAGGTCGCGGTCGATTCGCAGACCATCGTGTTCATTTGTGAACTCCGCGCCAGTTCAGGCGAAACCTGGTTTGATTCCAACAGCTTGCAGGTGAGTTCTATTGAGCACTGACCGCGGAGTTCCGATTCTCGGCTTCCCGTTCGAAAAAACACTCTGGGCATTTTGCTGTTCAGTTTCTCTGCGCTCTTTGCGTTCCTTCGCGGCTAAAGGAAGCAGCCGCGAGAGAACGCAGAGAACGCAAAGAATCTGGATTTCGACAAAAAGCGCGAGTATTTTCAGAAAGCCGTTGACATTTGACCGGCATCGGGGCTATGGCGTTGGGCAAACCAGCGATTATGAATCCCATTCGAGTCACTCTTTGGAACGAATTCATCCACGAACGCACCAACGCCGGGGTGGGCCGGATTTATCCTGAGGGCATTCACGGGGCATTGGCTTCGGCTTTGAGGATTCATCCGGAATTGGAGATTCGCACGGCGACCTTGCGCGAGCCGGAGCATGGATTGGGCGAAGAGGTGCTGGCGCACACGGATGTGTTGGCGTGGTGGGGTCATGCGGCGCATGATGAAGTGAGTGATGCGGTGGCGGCGCAGGTCCAGCAACGCGTGATTGAAGGGATGGGCCTTATCGTGCTGCATTCGGGGCATCGTTGCAAACCGTTCCGCTGCTTGATGGGCACGAGCTGCCATTTGTGCTGGCGCGAGGCTGGAGAACGCGAGCGGGTTTGGGTCGTCAATCCCGGCCATCCCATTACCCGGGGAATTGACCGGTTCATCGAATTGGAGAATTCCGAGGCTTATGGCGAACCATTCGGGATTCCGGCTCCCGATGAACAGGTCTTTATTTCCTGGTTCGAAGGGGGTGAAGTTTTCAGGGGAGGCAATTGCTGGGTTCGAGGGAGCGGGCGCATTTTTTATTTTAGTCCGGGGCACGAGGCCTATCCCATTTATCATCAGCCGCTGATTCAACGGGTCATCTACAACGCCATTCATTGGGCCCAGCCACAAGGCATTAAAGCAGAGGTCCCCTGCCATGTGCCGGTCGAAGCGGCCCGGGAGAAAATCCTACCTCGGGGCTTGCGTCTGCATGATCCTGCAGGAGCGCTGGGGTGATTTGAAAGAATTTCCCCCTAAAAATTTCAAAAATTCCCCCTTTGCGCTGGACAACCCGGTGAATCCTGTCATGATGCGTGTCAATACCACCGGTACGCATCATGGTAAGCGCAGAAGAATTGCTTAAGCCGATCTCGGCCGAAAAGACGTGCGGAGAGGACCTCTCTTATGAGCCGGCCTTTCAGGAGCTGGAAGTCCTCATGCGTGGCAAAGCTGAGACGCAGTTTTCGCCGGCTGAGGCCCCTGATTGGAAAGCCCTTCAGGAACGCTGTCTGGAGCTGTGGCCTCGCTCGAAGGATTTGCGGCTTGCCACGGCGCTTTCTTTGGCATCACTCAAGACCGGTGGGCTGCCTGCATTTCGCGAGGGCCTGGCGCTGATCAAGGGGCTAATCGAGCAATATTGGGACGGGGTCTATCCCTTGCTGGACCCTTCGGATAACAATGATCCGACTCAGCGCGTCAATATCATTGCCGCTCTAGCCAGCCCGGTAGGGACCTTTGGCGATCCGATGCGCCTGCTCGAACGCTTGCGCGAGGCGCCTTTGGCTAATTCGGCGCAAATGGGGCGTTTTGGGCTGGCGGATATCCTGCGCAGCGAGACCGGTGAAGCCGGGCCGGACGGCAAAGCGGCGGCCTCACCCGCGCAAATCGAGGCGGCCTTCCGCGATTCCAATCCCGAGGAGCTGCAGGCAGTCTATCAGGCCGCCGCCGACAGCGCCTCCCTGGCCGCCGCCATTGATGAGTTTCTCACAAAGACCTTAGGGTCTGACAAGGCGCCTGACCTGACAGCCCTGCCGGCGGAGTTAAAAGAGATTCAGAAACGCATGGCCCCTTATGTGGCGGGCGCGACGGCCCCTGCGCCGGAGGAAGGCAACGGAGAGGCGGCAACCGGCGGCACAGGCGCCGCCCGGCAGGCCATCTCCGGGGACATCCAATCGCGCCAGGATGTGGTTCGGGTGATAGGCAAGATTTGCGAGTACTACGCGCGCCAGGAGCCCTCCAGCCCGGTGCCCTACGTCCTCAAACGCGCGCAGCGACTGGCTGCAATGGATTTCATGCAGATCATCGACGACCTGTCACCGGAATCGGTGAAGGAGATTCAGAGAATTACAGGCGAAAAGCCCGCCGACGGCGGGTGACGGGAGATTCTGAAAACAAAGCGATTGACTTTGGGCAGGAATATGCGAAAAAGGCAGCATAACCAATATCGAAAAAGAAATCCCATTCGTCTATTTGACGTGTACGGAAACAATTAATTAAAAACAGGAGAACATTTCTATGGCCAAATCCAGCAGTCAAAAATTCATCGCCCGCAACCGGGCGCCGCGGGTGCAAATCGAATACGATGTGGAAGTCTATGGGGCGCAGAAGAAGGTGGAACTTCCGTTCGTGATGGGGGTGATGGCCGATCTGTCGGGCAAACCGGCTGAAGCGCTGGCGCCAGTGGCGGATCGAAAGTTTCTGGAAATTGACGTTGATAATTTTGACGAGCGGATGAAGGCGTGCAAGCCGCGCGTGGCGTTTCAGGTGCCCAACACCCTCACCGGGGAAGGCAACCTGAACGTCGAATTAACATTCCAGAGCATGGAGGATTTTTCGCCGGCGGCCATCGCCCGCAAAGTCGATTCGCTCAACAAATTACTCACCGCCCGGACCGAGCTGTCGAATTTATTGACCTACATGGACGGCAAGAGCGGGGCTGAGGAACTGATAAACAAACTCCTCAACGACCCGGCCATGCTCAAATCTCTGGCGGCGACACCCAAAGCGGAAGCCCCCGCAACTCAATCTTAACCTTAAGGAAGCATTATGGCTGAACCTACTGCGCAATCGGCGGCCCCGGCCCCATCAGCGGCCCCGGCCGAGTTCAATGAATTCGAGTCACTCCTGTTAAAGGAGTTCAAGCCCAAAACCGACGAAAGGAAAACCGCCGTTCAGACGGCCGTGCGGACCCTGGCCGAACAAGCCCTGGGCGCAACGGCGTTGATCTCGGATGACGTGGTCAAATCGATTGAGGCGATGATAGCCGAGATCGACAAAAAACTCTCCGAACAAATCAATAAAATCCTGCACCACGAAGATTTCCGGCGGCTGGAGGGGACCTGGCGCGGCTTGTACCACTTGGTCAGCAACACCGAGACGGACGAGATGCTCAAGATACGGGTGCTGAACGTTTCGAAAAAGGATGTCAGCAGCACCATCAAGAAATTTAAAGGAACCGCTTGGGACCAGAGCCCCCTCTTCAAAAAGCTTTATGAAGAGGAGTTTGGCACTCCGGGCGGCCAGCCCTACGGCTGCCTGATTGGGGATTATTATTTCGACCATACGGCGCCGGATGTGGAAATGCTGGGAGGGCTTGCACAGATTGCCTCGGCAGCGCATGCGCCTTTTATTGCCGCCTCTGCGCCCACCCTGATGGGAATGGAATCCTGGCAGGAATTGAGCAACCCGCGCGATCTGACCAAGATATTCCAAACGGCCGAGTATGCCGCCTGGCGTTCCTTGCGCGACTCAGAGGACGCGCGCTACCTGGGCCTGACCATGCCGCGGTTTTTGTCGCGCATCCCCTATGGCTCCAAAACCAATCCGGTCGAGGAATTCGCCTTCGAGGAAGACACCGAGGGAGCCGACCACAACAAATACGTGTGGTCCAATTCGGCTTACGCGATGGGCACAAACATCACCCGTTCATTTAAGCTCTGGGGTTGGTGCGCCCGGATTCGCGGCGCCGAAAGCGGCGGGATGGTCGAGGGCTTGCCGGTGCACACCTTTCCTACGGATGACGGCGGAGTGGACATGAAGTGCCCCACCGAAATCGCCATCACCGATCGACGGGAAGCGGAACTGGCCAAAAACGGGCTGATGCCGCTCTCGCACTGGAAGAACAGCGATTACGCGGTGTTCGTTGGGGCGCAATCGCTGCAAAAGCCGGCGCAGTACGATGATGAAGATGCCACGGCCAATGCGAATCTGGCCGCCCGCCTGCCCTACCTGTTCGCCACCTGCCGTTTCGCCCACTATCTCAAATGCATGGTGCGCGATAAGATCGGCGGGTTTAAAGAACGCGGGGATATGGAGCGGTGGTTGAATGACTGGATCAAGCTGTATTGCGTCGATAGCGCCACGGCGTCGGAATCGGATAAGGCGCGCCGGCCATTGGCGGATGCGGAAGTGAAGGTGGAGGAAGTGCCGGGGAATCCTGGCTATTACACGTCCAAGTTCTTCCTGCGTCCTCATTATCAACTCGAGGGCCTTACGGTCTCGCTTCGCCTGGTCTCGAAACTTCCTTCGGCGAAGGGCGGCAAATAAGAAATGATGGGAGCCGAGTCGGATTCAAGTTTTGCCTGGAACGGGAGCGGGTTGGGTGACTCGTTCCCGCCGGGCAGGTTAGTGTATTTACAAAAAACCAAAACCTAAACAGAGGAGAAAATAAGTATGGCCGTTGACATGTTCATCAAAATTGGAGACGTAGAGGGCGAGGCGGTGGACCACAAGCACAAGAATGAAGTTGATGTGCTGGCGTGGTCCTGGGGAATGTCCAATTCCGGCTCCGCTCATGTCGGTGGGGGCGCCGGGGCGGGCAAGGTAAATGTCCAGGACCTTAGTTTCACCAAGTACGTCGATAAGGCCAGTCCCAAGCTGATGCTCGCCTGTTGTAACGGCAAGCATTATGACCAGGCGCTGCTGACCGTGCGCAAGGCGGGAGAAAAACCGGTCGAATACATCAAAATCAAGCTTACTGAGGTGTTGATCACGTCCGTGTCCACCGGCGGCTCGGGCGGTGAAGACCGCCTGACCGAAAACGTCACATTGAACTTTGCCAAGGTGCATGTGGACTATACGCCACAGGATGCAAAGGGCGCGGCCGGAACGGCTATCCCGATGAGTTGGGACATTGCCGCCAACGTCCACGAATAGTCCAGACATTGGGTCTGCCGGAGCAGTCAGGAAAAGTCCGGGGCTTAGCTCCGGGTGTTGTTGGCAGGTGTGCCGGGCAGGATACCTATGAAAGCCGAAGAACTCCTTCAAGCGGGGCGTTTGGAGGAGTCGTTAATCGCCTTGCAGGAAGTGGTGCGAGCCAATCCGGCGGATGGGCGGGGGCGGGTGTTTCTGTTCCAGATGCTGTGTGTATTGGGCCAGTGGCAACGGGCTCTCACGCAGCTCGATGTGCTGGCCGGAGTTAGCTCAGACCACCTTCTTTTGGCGAACCTGTTCCGGCCAGTAATCCATTGCGAGATGCTGCGAGCCCAGGTTTTCGCCGGAACACACACGCCGATTCTCTTCGGGGAACCCTTGCCTTGGATGGGATGGCTGGTCCAGGCCAACACACTGACCTCCGAAGGCAAATTCGGACCCGCGCAGGAACTGCGGGACCGCGCCTTCGAGGAAGCCCCAGCCACACCCGGCAAGGTGAACGAACAGGCCTTCGAATGGCTGGCCGATGCGGACCTGCGATTGGGCCCGATGCTGGAGGCCTACATCGAAGGCAAGTACTACTGGGTGCCGGTGTGCCGCATCAAACGGGTGTACATTGAGCCGCCGACTGACTTGCGTGACTTGGTCTGGGCTCCTGCCCAGTTCGTCTGGGCCAATGGCGGCGAAGGTGTCGGCCATATCCCCGCACGCTATCCAGGCACCGAAAACTGCGAAGACGGCCAACTACGCCTGGCGCGCAAGACCGATTGGGCCGAGCAGGAAGGCGGCGGGGCCCGGGGTTTGGGTCAGCGCGTGCTCGCCACGGATAGCGGCGAATTTCCGCTGCTGGAGTGCCGAACTATCGACCTGGCGCCCGCCGGTTGAGGCGGCTTGAACACGGATTGAGAAACCCATGGCTGAACTGACCCCATTGGAGCGACTGCAACCCTGCTTGCTGGACCGGCTCACGGACGAAGAACCCACAAAGACCGAAGAGAGCCGCAACCAACGAGTCATCTCCTTGCAGCGTTACAAGCGGGGCGTCCTGCGTGACCTGGAGTGGCTTTTCAATGCCAGCGCGCACCTGCCCGAGGAAGGCCCCGGCCAGTTCCGGTTGAGTGATTACCCGGAGGCCTGCCGCTCGGTAATAAACTTTGGCACCCGCCAGTTGTGCGGGCTGACCGCGCCGAATATGGAGGCGCTGGAGCGGCAGTTATCCGAGGCGATTCAACTCTTCGAACCGCGTTTATTGAGGCATACCCTCACCGTGAAAGCCACCCAGGAACGGCATATCATCTCCTTCGAGATGTACGGCGAGATTTGGGCAAACCCTATTCCCGAAAAACTGTTTCTCAAAACGAAGATCGATCTGGAGACCGGGCAGAGCGTCCTGGGGGATGGGGCCAATGGATGAGCGGCTGCTAGAACATTATAATAACGAGCTCAGGCACCTGCGCGAGACCGCGGGAGAATTTGCCCGCGAGTTCCCAAAGATAGCCGGGCGCCTCGCCTTGGACAAGGAGGCTAAAGAAATCTGTCCTGACCCTTATGTCGAGCGGTTGCTCGAAGGGTTTGCCTGGCTCGCCGCGCGGGTCCACCTCAAACTCGATGCAGAGTTTCCCCGCTTCACGCAGTCGCTGCTCGAGACAGTTTATCCGCATTTTCTGCCTCCCATCCCGTCGATGGCGATTGTTCATTTCGACCCGGATCTGAATGATGCGGCGTTGGCGCCGGGGTTGGTGATCCCCCGGGGCACACTGCTGCGGAGCAACCTGGGCAAAGCCGAGAGGACCGCCTGCACCTTCCAGACTGCTCAGGCCGTGCGGTTGCTCCCGCTGCAAATTATCGAGGTCCGCTATTTCACACGCGACCTGGTGCAACTGAACCTCCCGCCGGAGATAGCGGCGCGAGCGGCCATTCGCATCCGGCTGCAAGCCACCGCGGGCGTCCCATTTAAGGATATCAAACTGGACCCCGTGCAGTTTTTCCTTCGGGGCGCCGACGAGTTGCCCTCATGGATTTACGAGCAGATATTCGCGCGGAAAACGGGGCTGGCGCTGCAACTGCCGCAGGAGCGGGGCAAAACCATCGCTGTGCTGCCTTCAGAGAGCATCCGCCAGGTGGGCTTTGGCAGCCATGAAGCCCTATTGCCTCCGGGTGCGCGCAGTTTCGAGGGTTATCGATTGCTGCGAGAATATTTCGCATTCCCGCAACGCTTCCGTTCATTCGAGCTCAGCGGGTTTGCCGGCCATCTTAAACCCGCAACCGGCGACCAGTTGGACCTGGTCATCATCTTGAAGGAGCCTGATACCCGGCTGGAAGGGCGTATCGAGGCCTCCAATTTCGAACTCTTTTGCACCCCGGCGATTAATCTGTTTTCCAAACACCTGGACCGGATTGATCTGTCAAATCGGTTTGCGGAGTTCCATGTGGTGGCCGACCACAACCGCCCGCTCGATTTTGAAATATTCGAAATCGAGTCCGTCACCGGCTACGGCGCCGAACCCGGTTCGGAGCAGGAATTCCGGCCCTTTTACCTCGCCCGCGACACCGATATCAGCGCCGGGGCCTTTTTCACCACGAATCGCGTTCCGCGCGTGCTCACTGCAAAAGAAAAGCAATTCGGACGCCGTTCGACCTATGCCGGAACGGAGGCTTACTTGTCGCTGGTAGATGCGACCTCGGCGCCGTATCACCCGGAGTTGAGGCAACTCGGTGTTAAAGCCCTCTGCACTAACCGCCACCTGCCTATCCAGATGGCCGTAGGCCAGGGCCGCACTGATTTCACCATGGACATCAATGCGCCGGTCACAGCCGTTCGCTGCATTTCCGGCCCGACGTTGCCTATCCCCTCGCAGGCTGAAGGGCGTTTTTCCTGGCGCCTGATCAGCCATCTCTCGTTGAATTATCTGTCTTTGATTGATTCACAAGCGGACGGAGGAGCCACCGGCTTGAGGGAGATTCTCAAGCTATACGCCCCAGCTAACGACCGGCAGATTGGCCGCCAGATTGAAGGGGTGCTCAACATTACATCGCGGCCTATTCTGCGCCGAGTCAGGACGCCGGGACCTGTGAGCTTCGCGCGCGGTCTGGAAGTGACCATCAATTTCGATGAAAGCGCCTTCGAAGGCATCGGTGTCTTTATTCTGGGAGCCGTTTTGGAGCAATTCCTGGCGAAGTATGTTTCGTTGAATTCCTTCACCGAGACAGTCATCAGGACACAGCAACGAGGGGAGATCATGCGATGGCCGTCACAAATGGGCAAACGCCAGATTCTTTAATCGCGCAGCTCGAACAGGCGCCCTTCAGCTTTGATTTTTTCCAAGCTGTGCGGCTGATCGAAAGCTGGCGGCGCGATCTGCCGCGGGTCGGTTTTTCCCGAACCCCAGGCCAGGATGCGGTCCGCTTCTGCCAGAATCCCTCGCTGGCGTTTGCCCCCTCCACGCTCGAATCCTTCCAGCGCGATGGCGCGCAGATAGCGCCGAAGCTTTACCTGCATTTCATGGGCCTGTTCGGTCCCAACTCGCCGCTCCCGTTGCACATCACAGAATATGCCCATGAACGGCAGTTGAATTTTGGCGACCGCACATTGACCGCTTTTTTTAATGTGTTCCATCACCGCATGGTTTCGCTCTTCTACCGCGCCTGGGCTGATAATCAAAAGGCGGCTGATTTGGACAGGCCGGAGTCGCAGCATTATGCGGCGTTTATTGGGAGCTTTTTTGGAATCGGAATGAAGGCCTTGCAGGCCCGCGACGAGGTGCCCGACTGGGCAAAGCTCTTTTTCTCGGGGCGCTTGGCTTATCAAACGCGCAATGCCGAAGGCCTCGAATCGATCCTGGCCGCTTTCTTCCAAATCAAAACCGAGGTGCAAACATTCATTGGCCGTTGGATTAACCTCCCTCCCGAATGTGTTTGCAAGCTGGGCGATTCACCAGAATCGGGCAGCCTCGGGTTGACAACGATCGTCGGTTCACGCTTCTGGGAATGCCAGCTCAGCTTTCGCGTCCATATGGGGCCAATGAAGCTCGCCGATTACGAACGCATGCTGCCCTCGGGCGGCTCGTTCAAGCGGCTCAGGGCCTGGGTCCTTAACTACTGCGGTGAACATTTTTCCTGGGACGTTCAGATGGTCCTCGAGGCTGCCGAAGTGCCTGAAGTCTCGCTCGGCAGAGCGGGCCGGTTGGGCTGGACGACCTGGCTCAAGACCCAGCCGTTCGACCGCGATGCCGATGACTTGATTCTGAACCCTCCTGAGTAATGCGCATGATAAACAGTAAAACCTGCAAACTTTAACCACATCCTGCAATGGCTGAAATCAAACGAACCACCTTATTCGGCAAACTCAATACCCTCGGCTATAAGGCCATCGAGGGGGCAACCATCTTTTGCAAGCTGCGCGGCAACCCGTACGTCGAGACCGCGCATTGGTTCCACCAGTTGTTGCAGTTGCAGGACTCCGACATCCATCGCATCGTTAAATTCTTCCAAATCGATCCCTCGCGGCTGGCGACCGATCTGATCGCGACTCTGGACCGCCTGCCGCGCGGCGCCACCGCCATTGCGGACTTCTCGCCCGACATCCCGTTGGCCATCGAACGGGGCTGGGTTTATGGGACACTGCTCTTTGGCGATTACCAGGTCCGCACCGGCCACCTCATCGTAGGCTTTTTGAGCAGCGAGATGCATCACAAGTTCCTGGCCATTTCACGTGAGTTGGCGAAAATCAAACTCGAGGCCCTAACCGATAATTTTGCCAAAATTGTGGGCGGCTCTCCCGAAGACGCGCTGCGGGCCAGCGATGGCACCGGTATGACTGCCGGCGCCGCCCCGGGCGAGGCCAGCGGAGCGTTGCCGCCGGCGGAGATGGGCAAACAGGAAGCGCTGCGGCGCTTTACCACTGACCTGACGGAAAAGGCTCGAAAGGGCGAGATCGATCCCATTGTCGGGCGCGATGAGGAAATCCGGCAGTGCGTTGATATCCTCATGCGACGGCGGCAGAATAATCCCATTCTTACGGGCGAAGCTGGTGTGGGCAAGACCGCGGTGGTCGAGGGATTCGTTCAGCGCATCCTGGCGGGCGACGTGCCGCCGGCGCTCAAAGATGTCACGATACGGTCACTGGACGTGGGCCTGCTCCAAGCCGGCGCCAGCATGAAAGGGGAATTCGAACAGAGGTTGCGGGGTGTGATTGATGAGGTCCAGGCCTCTCCAAAACCGGTTATCCTGTTCATTGACGAAGCTCACACGCTGATTGGCGCCGGGGGCGGGGGCGCAGCGGATGCATCCAATTTGCTCAAACCGGCCCTGGCTCGAGGCACGCTGCGCACGATTGCTGCGACCACATGGGACGAATACAAACGGCACATTGAAAAGGACCCCGCGCTGACTCGGCGTTTTCAGGTCGTCAAGGTCGAGGAACCCGACGAGGCCAAGTGCATTCGCATGATGCGGGCGGTGATGGTTCCGTTCGAGAAACACCATAAAGTGCAGGTCCTCGATGAGGCCATAGAAGCCGCCGTCAAGCTGTCGCATCGTTATATAGCGGGGCGCCAGTTGCCCGATAAGGCCGTCAGCTTGATCGATACGGCAGCCGCCCGGGTAGCCGTCAGCCAGCATGCGGTGCCGCCGGAGTTGGACGATTGCCGGCGCCGTATCCAGGCCCTCGAGACGGAACAGGGGATTCTGGACCGTGAAACCGCAGCCGGGATGGAGCATCAGGGGCGGCTGGCGGAGATTAGTCAAACGCTCAAGGAGGAAAAGGAGAATCAGGCGCAAGTCGAAAAGCACTGGGGCGAGGAAAAGGAGCTCGTGGCGCAAATTCTCGATTTAAGGGCCAAACTGCGCGCGGCCGGCTCAACGATCGAAGCGGCTCCCAATGATATGAAGCCCGCCGACCCTAAGGACGCCATTACGCGCGAACAACGCGATCAGATGCTTTCCGAGCTGAAAGGGCTGCAAGCAAAACTCAAACAGTTCCAAGGCGAGTCACCGCTGATTTTCCCCAGCGTCGATGCCAATGCCATCGCCAGTGTCGTGGCCGATTGGACCGGAATCCCGGTGGGCCGCATGGTTAAGAACGAAATCGAGCAGGTCCTGAAACTGGCGGACATCCTGGAACGGCGCGTCATCGGCCAGCGGTATGCACTCGAAATGGTGGCGCGCCGCATTCAAACCAGCCGCGCCCGGCTCGACAATCCCAACCGGCCAATTGGGGTTTTCATGCTGGTCGGCCCCAGCGGGACTGGCAAAACCGAAACGGCCCTGACACTCTCAGAAGCCCTGTATGGCGGGGAGCAGAACCTCATTTCAATCAATATGAGTGAGTTCCAGGAGGCCCATACCGTGAGCACCCTGAAGGGCTCCCCTCCGGGCTACGTCGGTTACGGCGAGGGGGGTGTTCTGACCGAGGCGGTACGGCGCCGGCCCTATAGCGTCGTGCTTCTGGATGAGGTCGAGAAGGCGCACCCGGATGTCCACGAGATATTTTTCCAGGTATTTGACAAGGGCTGGATGGAAGACGCCGAAGGCCGTTATATCGATTTCAAGAACACCATCATTATCCTGACCAGCAACGCAGCGCAGGATGTGATCATTAACCTGTGCAAGGACCCGGACCTGATGCCCAACGGCGAGGGCCTGGAAAAAGCGATGCGCAACCCGTTAATCAAAGTGTTTCCTGATGCCTTGTTAAATCGGTTGGTTGTGGTGCCCTATTACCCGATCAGCAAGGAGGTGCTCCAGCGGATCATTAAACTCAATCTCTCGCGCGTCGAGAAACGCGTCCGCGAAAATCACCGGGTCCCCTTCACCTATGACGAGAGCGTGCCCGAGTTGATTGGGAAGCGGTGCACGGAATTGGAGCGGGGGGCGCGGATGGTCGATGCCATGATCACCAATACCATGCTGCCCGAGATCGGCCGTGAGTTCCTCTCGAGGCTCGCCGCCGGCAGCGAAGTCAAGCGCGTCCATGCTGAGGTCAAGGATGGGAACTTCGCCTTTGCGTTCGATTAGGTGGAACCAGGTGGAACAAATCGTGTTGCCCAACCATGAGAAATCGGGTATCTAAGCAGGATTCAGCTATCTAACAAGCGTCATGCCCGCTGCACAAAAGAATCGTTTTCTAGCCATTAGCACCAATCTTGGGGAGGACAAGCTTTTGCTGGAGCGCTTCTCGATGAGCGAACAGTTGGGGAGGCTCTTCCAGATCGAGGTGGACCTGGCCAGCACCGAAACTGGCGTCAAATTTGAAGATATTGTCGGCACCAACGCCACCGTCCGGCTCGAGTTGCCGGATAAAAAGACCCGCTACTTCAACGGCTTTGTCAGCCGCTTTGTCCAGGGTTCGCAGCAGCCCAGGGGGCAGGTGAACTATGCCCAATACCGCGCCACGTTGGTGCCGTGGCTCTGGTTTCTGACTCGCACGGCTGACTGCCGGATTTTTCAAAAGAAAAAAGTGCCCGATATCATCGAGGAGGTCTTTAAAACCCACGGTTTCAAGGACTACAAGCTCAACCTGACGGGGACTTATACGGAGTGGGAGTATTGTGTTCAGTATCGAGAGACGGATTTCAATTTCGTGAGCCGTTTGATGGAACAGGAGGGTATTTATTATTTCTTCGAGCACGACAACGGCAAACACAACATGGTCTTGGGTGATTCGGGCTCGGCTCACGCGCCCTATCCAGGCTACGACTCGATGAATTATCGGCCTCGGGCTCATCAACACGAGGAGACTTCCGAAACTGTCAGTGATTGGGTCATCGAGCAGGAGGTCCAGCCCGGAACTTACGTGCTGAGCGATTTTTATTTCCAGACTCCAGCCGCCCCAATTGTTGTCAATGATACGGTGGCGCGCAAACATGCTTCCTCTTCATTCGAGATTTTTGATTTTCCTGGAGAGTTCGAGGTGCGCAGCGATGGCGAGGACTATGCCAAACTGCGCATCCAGGAATTGCAGGCGCAGCACGAAATCCTGCGAGCTCAGGCCACTGTGCGCGGGGTTGCAGCGGGCTGCAAATTTACTCTCAAGGGCCATCCGCGCGCTGACCAGGACCGGGAGTACTTGATTACCGGCGCGTCCTACCAGGCCAACGTCAGCGCCTACGAATCGGGCAATGCTGGCAAGGGCGAGGAGTTTTTCTCCTGCGCGTTCACCGCCATGGCTGCCGCAGAGCCTTTCCGCGCCGCGCGCATCACCCCCAAGCCTGTGGTCCAAGGCCCTCAAACGGCAATGGTTGTGGGCAAGAAAGGCGAAGAGATCGATACGGACGAGTTTGGCCGGGTCAAAGTTCAGTTTCATTGGGACCGTTACGGGAAAGTGGACGAGAATTCGTCGTGCTGGCTGCGGATTTCCCAGCCCGCAGCGGGCAAAGGCTGGGGCGCCATCAGCCTGCCTCGAGTCGGCCAGGAGGTTATCGTCGATTTCCTCGAAGGTGACCCCGATCGGCCCCTGGTGACGGGCCGGGTTTACAACGCCACGACCGCCACGCCTTACAAACTGCCCGATTTCAAAACCGTTTCTGCCTTCAAATCCAATTCCAGCAAGGGCGGCCAAGGCTTTAATGAAATCCGGTTCGAGGACAAGAAAGGCGAAGAGCAGGTGTTCATGCATGGCGAAAAGAACCTGGACATCCGCATCAAAAACGACGCCTACGAGTTTATCGGCAACGAGCGTCACCTGATCGTTAAAAAAGACCAGGTCGAACACGTCGAGAACAACCGCAGCGAGACCGTGGATGCCGACCACATGGAAAAGATCGGCAAGGACCGCCACCTGAAGGTGGTCGGCAAAGAAGCTAAAGCCGTGGACGGCAGCCTCTCGCTGACCGTGGGCGGGGATGTCATTGAAGTTTTCAAGGGTGCCCACTCGGAGCAGACCACCAACGATTACTACCTCAAAGCCGACAACGTGGTGATTGAAGGGATGACCAACGTCACCATTAAGGTAGGAGGTTCATCGATCGCCATTGCGGCGGACGGTATTGCCCTCAAGACGGATGGTTTGATTAAAATTGAAGCCAGCGCGACAATGGACCTCAAATCCGACGCGCCGATGACGATTCAATCTTCGGCCACCGCCGACATCAAGAGCCCGATGACCACGGTGAAAGGCGACGGCATGCTCACGCTCAAGGGCGGCGTGGTCATGATCAACTAAACGGACGTCTCGTATGCCAAGCCCAAAGAGCGGCAGCGCAGGTTCGGCAGTCTCACCGGCAGAGCCGAGAAAAGCCGAGGAGGCCGACAAGGCCGATCCTGGCGAGGTCGAGAGAATTAAAGCGGAGCAACGGCGAACTCAGACTGGAAAGTATGGCTCGGCACAAACCAAACCGCACAAAGGTTCAGAGTCGGACGATGCATCCAAAGACAAGAAAAGCTGGATTGAAATCAAGCTGGTGGACAAAAAGGGCAAGCCGGTCCCGGGCGAGGCCTATAAAGTGACCTTGCCCGATGGCAAGACTGCCGCCGAAGGAACACTCGATGAGAAGGGTTTTGCGAGGGTAGATGGGATTGACCCGGGGACGTGCAAGGTCACGTTCCCCAGGCTGGAAAAACAGGCGTGGAAACCTAAATGAAGCTTTGATCAATTATGGGCGCGTATCACACAGTCGTTCAGGGCGAGTATCTTTCCAAGATCGCCCGTGCTTACGGTTTCGCCGATTATAAAACCATTTGGGATGCCCCCGAGAACCAGGATTTAAAGGACAAGCGTAAGAATCCGAATGTCCTGTTTCCGGGCGACAAGGTCTTTATCCCGGATAAGGAAAAAAGGGAAGAATCTGCCGCAACCGAAAAGCAGCACCTCTTTGAAACCGGCGCCCAGGAACTGGTCCTGAGGGTCAAGCTGCTGAACTTAAGCGAGAAACCCATCGAACGAATTTTAGAAGCAACAACTGCTGTCGGCCCGAGTGACGTTAGCCCCCAAAAAGACCTTTATGAAATCGAGATTACCGAAGAGGATGAAACGGTGGAGTTGAAAGCCAAAGACAGCCCGGCCCTGGATTTAGCGCTTGTGGTAGGCGGGTTGGACCCGGTCAAAGAGGTCCCGGGACAACAGGATCGGTTCAATAACCTCGGATACTTTGCCGGGTTCAGCAAAACGCCGAACCCCGATCAATTTCGCTGGGCTGTCGAAGAATTCCAGTGCGACCACAAGGCCGACGGCTTGAAAGTGACCGGCATTTGTGACGAGGAAAAAACTCAGAAGGTTCTTGTAAAGAAACACGGGGTGTAGTTCGGATGCGAGTGAGAATTGTCGGTGAGAAAACCGGCAGCTAATAGTGCGGCTATAAGGAAAAGTATGCCAGATAAGCAGGAACCGGTAAAACAGGCCATCTCGCTGGATTTGGGCCAGGACGTTGTGGCGGCGAGCCATCCGGTTCAGGTTGAATTCCCCCGGCACGTCGCGCCATCTTTTCCTGACGATAAAACGTTCAATACCATTAAAGAGATGCTGATTGTCGTCGGGTGCGTCTCGCTGCCGGACAAACATTTTCACTTTGATTCGTCGTTCCTGCTCTTCCCGGACTCCCAAAAGGGCTTTGGCAAGCTGGCCGATATGCGGGATGCGCTGGCCGAATCACTTCAACCCGACGGGAGCGGCGAGAAAGAAAAGCCGCCGCTGTCAATCTTCGGTCATGCCGACCCGGTCGGGCGCGATGATTACAACAGCGTCCTGAGCCAGCGGCGAGTCAAAGCCGTGTACGCAACGCTTATCCGGGATGTGAAGACCTGGGAACAGTTAATGGACCAGGGATTCGGCGGCGACGTCTGGGGCAAGGAAATCACACAGAAAATGCAGGATGCAGTCAACGGCCCCGATAATCCTCCACCGGCGGGGCAGACCCGGCGGGAGTTGATCAAGGCATACATGGACAAAATCTGTGTCCGAAAAGACCCTAAAGGACAAGAGACACCCTTCACTCTGGATAAAACCAATGACTTTCTAGCGCGAGGGGCAGGTACAGAACGCAAGGGCGATATGCAAGGTTGCGGCGAGTTCAATCCGAATCTGATTTTATCCAAGAAGAAACTCGCCGATTTCGACGCAGAGCCTGATAAGAAGAAAGGCAAAGAAGACCGCGACGCCGCCAATGAGATCAACCGGCGGGTGATTGCCTTTTTGTTCAAACCCGGCAGCCATATTGACCCCAAGAAATGGCCCTGCCCGCACGTAAACCAGGGTGATGCAGTCCAAGCCTGCCATGCGCGATTCTGGTCGGATGGCGACAAGCGACGCGCAGCGGACGCAGAAGTCGATAAGAAGTTCGGCTTCGATCAGGATAATCAAGGCAATGCCGGTTCAACGGATCCCGGTGTGCGCCGAACGCCGACCTTTGCTTGCCGTTTTTACCATGGGATTGCGGGCAATTCCCCTTGCGAAGGCATCGTCAAACAATGGGTGATTCGCGTCCTTACCCAGCCCCCATTGCCTGGCAAGGAGGACCACCCGCTTGCCAATAAGCGGTTTGTTGTCACGATGGGCGACACGCCGTCCGCTCCGACCATTCGGGGCAAAACCGACGCCGAAGGCGTGATTCGCCTGCCGGTTTTTGATGATAAGACAACGATGGAACTCAAAATCGAGGTGACCCAATCGCTCCCGAAAGGGGTCACACCTGAGCAGAAACAGGAAAAGCAAAATGAGTCCCAAGCGGACGAAGCCAAGTTCTCGAAGTTTACCCTCAAGGCAGGGGACCTCGTGGAAATGAACACGAAAGACAACATAACCGTCGATGAAACGGTTAAGCTGGCGGCCAAGCAACGGCTTTATAACCTGGGTTATGGGCCGGGCGAGTTCGCCGAGTGGAACGATGATGACCTGAAGGAGGCGGTCCGCGTTTTTCAGTTGAACGAGAAGGTGGGCAAAGGCGACGGCGTGCTGGATAAGGACACGCGGCAGCGGTTGCGAGATGTCCATGACACTTTGCCCGACGACGAAGAAGGCAAAAAGGCGCCAGCCAAGGCGGATCAACCCGGGGCGGCAAAGTCGCGGCCCTGAGTACAGGAATTGCTCATGCTAAAAGATTTGGATAACGAGAAGAAGCCCTGGGACGACCACCACCAGCAATTGTTCCATCGGGTCCAATCCGACCAGTTCGACAAGGAACGGGAACCGGCTTCGGGCAAAGGTTATCGCTGCGGAGCGCGAGCCCCCAGCGATTTCAAGACAGACGCCTTGGCCGACATTTTGGCCAATGGGCTTGTGGATACCATTGTCAGCGTATTAACAGGCCCAATCGGAAAGCTTTTGCCGAAAATTATCACGGGCATTCTGGGAGCCTTCAGCAAACAAGCCAAACAGATAGAAGGGGATTTGGAGAAGAAACTAGCAAAACTGATCAGCGATACCGTAGAGGGCGCCCTGTTTGGCAAGTATATCAAATCGATTCCCGCCTGGGTGCCTGTGGACCGAAAAGATTATGGACCGCAGTTTGATAACAAGGAGGGCAAGGAAGTGGAGCGCGAGGTCGAAGGACTGCTGCGGGACAGCTTTCAATTGATGCGAGCCATACCGTATATTCAGTGGAACCGCTGGTATCCCTGGGCATTTGATGTCGCGCCAATTGATGGGTATGCCTATGTGCTGGGGCTTGGAAATAGGGCCACACCGGACGAGGAGGAGGCGATCGACGAAGCTGAGGCGCACAAGTTATCGCTGGCGACCGATATTAATCACCCGGACAGGGTAGGAAGCGGAGGCATTCATTCCATCGCTTGCCTGATTGACCTGGGTGCTTTCGGGGTTTTACCGGGCGATCGGGGTGGGCAACCGCGTTTGCCGGGCGCCTTCTTTCATCCCAAGTGGCCGTTCTGGCCCACAGCGGGCGACTACTTCTGGGCTTGTGGACGCTGGGTGTATGACTGCGTCCACACGACAAGCTTGGAGAAAAAAGGTGAGAACGAGGGCCTTATGCCGACTCAACTTCACCCGGTCAAAGCTTTTGCCGCAGCCCGGTACGAGGGATTCAAATTCCAGGAAAACGAGCACGCCACTCCCGCCACACGTTTCCTTTTCTTTGCGTGCAAAAAGGGCGGCTACCTGGATTTCGGCACAGCGGGCCAGGGTGAAAAAGACACCGAATGCGCAGTGAGATTTAATGACAAGGACTATACCTTCGTGATGGACCTGCCGGAAGCATTCGACCCGGTGGACTTGAAATGGCCTATCGGCCATACCCCCGAGTTCCCGGCTAACAATGTCGTTTTGCGCCCTACGTTGCTGATGGACCTCGAGATGGCGCCCTTCGGCCTGCCAACCGGCAGCGAATTCTTTGGCGGAGACATTCAATTCGATCAGAATCTCAAGCCCAAGCTCGAGCTTCTTGAAATCGCCGATCCCAATAAACCTCGCCAGCGCCAGGTCCGGATCACCGTCGAGTTATCTAAAGTGAATTCCTCCGCGACTGCGTACGGGTTCTGTGCCTCCTTCGGCTGGTTCGACCCCACAGGGACTCAGGCGGATTTGGTCAAGAAGGTCACCTTTGATTGGAAAGCGATCAACTTTCACCATGGCTTTGATAATGTTCGAATGAACATCGGGGTCAATGGCCGCTTCCTCTTTGCCCCGTTGGAAGGCAAGAAAGAGCTAGACATTGATATCAGTTCGTCGGACCCGCGCCTCACCCAGTTCGTGCCCGATGACGGTGTGCTCCGCGTCGAGGTACACGGATTGGACCGCAATGGTTATGGGGAGGCGATGGAGAAGAACCCAGCCAAGTTACCCGAGTTACCTGGCCAGAACATCGCAACCAAGGATCGCACGCTGCGGGTCGGAGGCATCTTCCAATTCATGACGCCTGACCAGCTCAAGCAATTGGCAGCGTCGGCAAAGGCTCCTCTCACCAGCGCAATTGGCAAAGTCAGTCCCGGTTGGGTTAAGGATTTGAGTGGGGAGATGCTGGATTTGCTCACCGGATCGCGAAAGGAGGTTAAATGGAAAGAGCACATCGATCAGAAGGACTCGGATGTTGCCTCCGCTGTAGCGCGCGAAATGTTCACAAAAATCCTGCCGTTGTTCAATAACGAGAACGATCCGATAACCCTTGGTGATTCGGCGGGCTCGCAGGATGCCTCGGCTTTGATCGGTTGCCCCACAGGCCGCGAGGTTGTCATGCGCGACGTTGTTCAATTCATGAAGCCGGATGAAAAATCAAAGGATTTTGATCTGCGCCTTGAGACGACGCCTCTGCAGTACATCGCAGACGCGGATGGCCTGGCCCAAAACACAGTCGAGGGGGGCGTGCGTGTCGTGCTGCACATCAATGCCCACATGAAAATAGAGCGGCAATAAACCCTCCATGGCATTCTTTACAAACCCTTTCAAACCACAAAGCCCGCCGGTCCCCAAGGTCCAACCTGTTCAGGCACCGCCCGTGCCGGCGCAACTGCCAAAAATTTCTGCGCCCACGGCGGCGCAGATCGCCCAGCATTCCCAGCTCAGCCCCGCAGCCCAGGCCCTGCTCACTCCGCAGCAAACGCCGGCTCAGCATTTGCAGGCCTTGCAGGATCATCACTTGGGGAATGACATGGTGAAAACCCTCGCGCACGGGATGCCCGACCGTGACGGCGTGCACTGGGCGACCCAAAGCGCGGAAAAGGTTTCCGACAAATTACCGGCTGAGGACGTGCATGCTATGAAGGCCGCCCAGGCCTGGGTCAAAAGCCCGACGCCGGCGAACAAAGCGGCGGCTGGAGCGGCGGCCGCTAAGACGAATTTTAGCGGCCCCGGGGCCTGGGCCGCTCAAGGAGCAGCCTGGTCGCAACCTTCAGCGCCCGCCGATTCGGGGGCGGCCTCGGGCGCTGCGGCACTGCCGCGCATGACGCCCCACGCAGTGACTGCCTCAGTGCTCATGTCCTCGTCCATCCACGCCAACCCGGCTCTGGCGGCCCCTAAAGCCCAAGTCCCCAGCCTGAAAGCGCCCACCGCCGCGCTGCCCTCCTTGAAAGCCCCACAGGTGGCGCCGCCCCAAGCGCCGCAGGCGCCCGCCCCGACCGTGCCCCCCGCCGTCCAGGCCCACGCCTTTCAGCAGCAGCATCCCTTCATTGCTATGGGGCTGAGTATAGCCTCGGGCAAAAGCCCGCTCGGATGAGAACCTATTGGTCATTCGCACTCTGCAACAGCCCAGTAGTGACAGGCCGCCGGGGCGCAACTTTGGCCGTGGGATTGATAGCTCTGGCTGTATTATCCGCTTTCCTGCTCAGCTCGGCTTGGATGCACGAACCCGGGCCAGGCCCTCGCAACAAACCCATCACCTTGCGCCAGGGCTTGGAACCTAACCAAAGACTGACCGCGTTTGTTGACCCCAACAATAAGTCCAAGGCGCTGCTGATGTTCTCGGAATTGACCGGGCGCGAGCCGTTGCCGGCCCAAAAAGGCGCGGCTCAATGGCTCGATGAGTTCTCAGACGGCCGATTGACCCGCTGGCATCTGCTCAAACGTGCGTCAAAAGCGGACTCGGGCATCGAGTACCATCGCGATGGCCAATTGAGCGCCGGCGAGCTCCTGAACCAATTGACTGAGCTCTTCCGGTCCGAGGGTCTTCAGCCCGCGGCGGTTGGGTCCAAGTATTTTAAATTAATTCCTCTCCCCGCGAGCACCACTCGAACGTGAATCGGTTTGGCCCGGCCCTCTCATCGCGTAGCGATGACTGAAGGTAGCCGTGGGCCTTGGCCCACGGAGAATTGCCCGCCGATTTATTTGCGTCGCGCAGCGACGCTTGAGGGATATTGAGGGGTCCCTAACGTGAACTACCTCTTTAATCTGCCGATGGTTCTCCCTCTCCCCTGCCGACTCGCCGCGCTGTCGGCGCCGTCGCCGGGCAGAGTTATCAAATCCAATTCATAGCTTCACCTGGCCAAACAAACTGGTCGAATCTGGGGAGCGTCCTAACGGCAACGAACTTACACAGCGGAAGAAATGAAAGCCATTGGCGGGCGGGTCCTCGGGCAGAAACGGAGGCTATGTTAAACTCAGTTGCGCAATTGCCGCACACGGCCTGGGATTTGGCTGCGGCCCGTGTTGGCCGAATGCATTGCGGCAAATGAAATGGCCAGGCTTTGCAGGTTCTCGCGGGCTGAGTTCGAAGGCTCCCTCTCCTCTTCGATAGCACAGAGCAACTCGGCCATCGCCCCGCGAAAACCGTCGTTGAACCATTTGCCTTCCAGCTTGGGTTTGGCCACACCACGCCTCGTAAAGAGGGTGATGTCGTGGGCTGCGCAGACGGGCCCTCGCGCCCGGATTGTCCCACCAGAGCCTGTGATGACAAACGCTTCCTCGGGTCCGAACTTCGAGTGGGAATCAAAGCTCAGGCTGGCCGTTCCGGCATCAAAAACTACGGTCGCGACGCCCAGCATCGGCGGTTTGAGTTCCTGGTTCCGCGCGTATGCGATCGCCGCAAAGACGGATTTGGCGGCTGCGCCTCGGAAGAATAGCGAGCACATGTCGAACCAGTGGATGCCAAAGTCATACAGCACCACGTGATGGATGGCTTCGAAAGGGGTGCCCCGTATCCAGGTATGGTCCCAATTGAGCCGCATGGAAACCGACTGCACCTCGCCAATCAGCCCCGTGCGAATGATTTGATTGATGTAGCTCACATAGGGCGCCCAACGCCCGTTTTGGTTTACGGCCAATTTGCGCCCCGTATCCTGCGCTAACCGCACCAACCGTTCCCCGATGTCCAGGTCCAGAACGAAAGGTTTTTGGCTCAGGACGTGTTTGCCAGCTTGGAGGGCTGCCTTGATAGCTGCGACCCGCGGTTCAGGGTGCAGCGCGATGTCCACTACCTCAATATCCGGACGCTCGAGAAGCCGGCGGTAATCGGCGCAAATCACGGCGTTTGGATAAAACTCGTCTCGCCGCGCACGGGCGGCAGCCTCGACTCGATCGCAGAGGGCGACCACTTCCCACTCTGCAGCGCGGTAGGCATCCAGGTGCTTTGCCGTAATCCCACCACAGCCAATGAGCCCGATGGGGTGCCGCTGTTTGGGCCGGCCCGGCTGATAAGGCAACTGTGGGGCCGGAAAGCGGCGTGTCACAGCCTTGGCTTCCAGGGCATAATTGGGCTTGGGCAGCTTTTTCATGGCGCCTGGCTCAAAGCGACGGTCCTCTTGAGCCTGGAACTTAGCATGGCCGCATCGACAATCTCCTGGCCAATTCGGGAAATCTCAGGTGAGAGCGGCCCTTCCGGCGTGCGGTTGAGCCGGATGCAGTCGATAAAGTATTGAATAGGATTCTGGAAAGGCGCTTTCAGTCTGTCCACCGGCACGTCTTTGCCTCGCGGATGTTTTCGCGTTTGGATCCGCACGGTCGGTTCATAATCGTAGCTGCTGATGCTCCCTTCGCTTCCCTTGAGCACAAATCCGCATTTCGGCTGAGGCTGTTTAACCCAAGGGTCTGTGAAAGTCCCCCAGCGCGTTTCGAACTTTGAAAGGCCGCAGGCATAACGCGCGATGGTGATGCTGTGTTCATCGACTTCCAGACCGTTGGGCAGATCGGTTACAGCGGTGACCTCGATAGGCCGGGCGCCCCCGTGATACCACGCGCCTAGAGTCGTGCCGTAGCCGAGGTAATCCAGCAATGAACCGCCTCCCAGGGCTCTTTTGTAGAACCAGCTCTTGCGTTTTCTGGCCGGAGTCGGGCGCACCTCGATTTTGTCGGCTGTGTGCCAAAGCGGTCCGCGGTTGCCATCGTAATAATGAACCTCCTCGAGTTGGCCGATGAGGCCTTGCTGCAAGAGCCGATAAGCCGTGCAATGGCTCGGCACCCAACGCAAGGGCCAGTTAATCGCCAGCATAACGCCATTGTTCCGCGCGGCCGCAATCATCCGGTCCCCTTCTTCGACACTGGCCGCAAAGGGCTTCTCAACCAGCAAATGCGCCCCATACGGCGCGACTCGCTCGACGTATTCCGCATGCTTTGCGGTTGCCGGGCAAAGGATGACCAAGTCCGGTCTTGCGGTTTCGAGGCAATCCTCCACATCCCGAAACACGCGCTCCGCAGGGATTCGAAAATTGCGGACTGCGTCGCGCATGCGAGCAGGGGCCTGGTCGCAAATGCCCACGATCTCGGCGGCGGGATGCTCGAAGGCCATCCGCAACAAGTCGCCCATGTGCATGTGGTCAAAATTGATTCCGGCAACACGCAGTTTCATATATTGAGGAGTCCCTAACATGAACTACACCCTTAATCTGCCAATGAATGCCTGACGTCATAGGTCCAGGCCCTCCCCATTTCTGAGAGTGCGAAAGTTCTGGCCCAGGCGGCGGCACTCGGCCTCGAACTCATCCGCAGAGACGGTGTTAAACGCGAACAGATCGAAGTGGTGCGGCACCGCGAGCCTGGCGCCCACCTCCTTTGCCAATTGCGCGGCCTCGATACCGTTGAGATTCCCCGCGACCCGGCGCTCCGGCTTGTTTCCATTGATCGGAACCAGCGCCACATCCAACGCGAACGGTTCGAGCGCGGCAACAAGCCCCTGGTGCCACAGGGTGTCGCCACTGTGATAGAGAGTTAAGCCGCCCGCCTGGAGGACGAATCCCAGGAATCGGCAACGGCCCTGCTGGTCTCGCTCGACACTGTTATGCGCGGCCGGTATCCCGGTGACTCGGATGCCGCAAGCAGCCGCGGTTTGGCCGGCATCGACCTCGATCAACCGCTCCGAGATTGGCATTCCGCCAGCCCCGGAATACTGCGCGCCAGCCAGGCGCTCCAGAACGAACCCGCGATTGGCGCGAGGAATCACCAGCCGGGCCTTTGGGTTGACTTCCAGCAGCGGCAAGAGCGTCTCAGCATCCAGATGATCGGTATGATTGTGGCTGCTGGTGATCACATCAATTGCCTGAAGCTTCTCCGGGGCAATCACGCGTTCTGTAATCCGAACATGCGGCTTGTCAGTCCCGGCGTACTTCCTGGTCAATGAGTCTGACAGGTAAGGGTCCATCAGGACCGTCCGGCCTTCGGTATGCAGCAAAAACCCGCTCTGACCAAGCCACCAGAGCCGCGCCGCCCCACGCTTGCGCGCAGCGGCGATGTCGGCCAGCAAGACAGCGTCTTTCTGGAACGGGGCTTTCACCGAGCCAATCAAATCCCAAGCTCCTTGCGCACCAGCCGGGCGCCGGCAACCAGGCTGGCCAATTTCGCCTTGGCCGCCCAGCGAGCCGTCTGGCTCAGACCGCAGTCGGGGGCCAGCACGAGCCGCTCGGGGGAGACGTGCCGGAGGCACAAGCGCACTCTGTCTGCCACATCGCTGGGCGTTTCCACATAATAGCTTTTCACATCCACAACTCCCACCGCCACATCCATGCGCGCCGCGATTGGCCGGATCAATTCGATCTCCGCAAACTCGCGGCTGGCCATTTCCAGGTGCATCTCGTCGCATTTAAAATCCAGAAATGCAGGGAACATCGGGGCAATGCGCCTTGGGCCGACCGCGCGGGCCTTGTAATTCCCGAAACAGAGATGGGTGCAAAGGCGAATCTTGCCCGCCACCGGCTCGACCGTCCGGTTGAATATATCGACAAAACGTTTTGGCTCTTCCCGGCAGGCATAGCAGCTCATCGAGGGCTCATCCACGCTGACCTCACGGCATCCGGCCGCGACGAGAGCTTCAAGCTCGCCGCGCACAATCGGCAGCAGGGCCTCCGTGAGCGCCCAGCGATCTGCATACTGCTTATTGGGTTCCAATCGACCGCTCAAGGTGTAAGGGCCGGGAACGCTGGCCTTGAGCGTGGGCTCTTCATTGCTCTCATGGTGCGTCTGATTATAGAGGCGATTGAGACGTCTGAACTCATCCACTACCCCCAGACCCCGCGGCGCCCGCAATGGGTCAGTGACCCGGTGTTTGCCTCGTTGGTCATGGGCGGGCGGCCCAAACCGGCGCGGCGAGGCGCCCTCGAGTTCGATGCCCTCCAGGAACCCATAAAATGAAAGATTGAAATCAAGCCGCGTTTGCTCGCCATCGGTAATCACATCCAGGCCGGCTGCCGTTTGATCGTGAATGGCGCAAATCACGGCGTCCTCCTGAACCTCGGCAACATCAGCCGAGCCGAACTGATCCAGGTGTTGGGACGCGAACTCCAGCCAGCCAGGGAACGGATAGCTGCCAATAACAGATGTGCGCAGCGGGTTGTGGTTCATTTCGTTTTTCGGGTTCTTTGCGTTCCTTTGCGGCCAGGTCTCAACGGCGTCTCCTGGGGTTCCATCCTTGCTCCCTGCCAGCCCCCTCATAGAGCCTCGCGATGCGGTGCGCATGCTCGTCGTAGGCTGTTTCAAAAACCTCGGCTGCGCGTTTTGCGCCGACGATCGCCGCGCCCGTCAGCACTTTGGGGGGCTGGCCTGCAGCCGTCAATCGTGCCGCGACCTCGGCTTTCATGGCGTTGACCAGCAGACAACCGCCTATCGTCGAACCCGGTGAGACCGGCGTATCGAGGCCCGGCACGCGGACCATGGCATCGCCCGCAGGCGCGCCGGTATCGAGCACCAGATCGGCAAAATCCTGGAGCTTCTTGCCGGCGGAATGTTTTGATGGGCTGGCTTCGGAGTGAAGCCGGCTGATAATGGCCACCACCTTGAGCCCGTGTTTGCGAAAGGCCTCGGCCATCTCGATCGGCACGACATTGCAGCCGCTTGAAGAGATCACCAGAGCCGAATCCTTCGAGCTGAGCCCGAAATTGCGCAGGATGCGCTCCGCGAGGCCGGAAACATTTTCCAGAAACATGGCCTGGCGCTGTCCGTTGGCGCCGACCACCAGGTTATGAAAGCTCAATGAGAGCTCGACGATGGGATTAAAACCCGGAAACGACCCATACCGTGGCCACATCTCCTCGACCATGATGCGGCTGTGGCCTGCCCCAAAGACGTGCACCATCCGCCCGGCCAGGATGCTTTGCGCAAACCATTCCGCTGCCTGCCGGATTTCCGGAAGCTGTCCCTCGACAGCGTTCACCAAACCATGCGCCAGACGGAGATACTCGCCAGCCGGACCCGGCTGTTGTTTGTGGTTTGTCATTTTATTTCGAGACAATTCGATTTCATTGAATTCCATGCCGCGCCAAACGCTCCGGCCCAATCACCCAGCCTGGCCGGACGGACCATCACCCTGGCGCCGCCGGGACGCCACTCAAATTCGCTGAGAAACCGTCCCAGTGGCCGGAAGAGAGCCGGACCTGCTTTGGCAATGCCGCCTCCCAACACCACGACCTCGGGGTCGAGCACGTTGATCAACGAGACAAGTCCCGCTGCCAGGGCCCGCACCGACTCCAGCCAAAGCCGGCGCGCTTCAGAGTCGCCTGCCCGCGCGGCTGCAACAAGGGCGCCAGTGGTTTTGAAGCGGCCATGGCTTCGCCCCTCGATGGTGCAATCGCCAATCGCCCCTTCCAGGCTGCCGGGAGTATTTGCCACATCGCGCTCGCCATGCGGGTTCAGCGAAATATGGCCCAGATGCCCGGCCCGGCCAATATGGCCGCCCAGCAGGCGGCCATCCACCAATGCTGCGCCCCCCACCCCCGTCCCCAGAGTCAGCAGGAGCGCATTGCGCGCCCTGCGGGCCGCCCCGCGCCACACCTCGCCCAAGAGAGCCGCTTGCGCATCGTTCAAAACCGGGACCCCGCACTTGGCCCTCAAAAAATCCTGCCAAATCAAGCCTTCAATACCGCGAAGCCGCCCCGGCATAAAGTCAATGCACCGGCGCTCCGGCCCCGGCAGCCCGGGCGCCCCTAAACCAATCCAGGCCGGCTCAGACCTGACCGCTGTTTGCAATTGTTCGAGTGCCCGCCGTATGTTCAGCCGCCATCGCGTCGAGCCGGTATCCTGCGTGGGCAATGCGACTCTAGCCAGCACCTTTCCTTGGTGTGTTATCGCCACACCCTTGATGCTCGCGCATCCGACATCCAACCCGATGCCGTACTTCTCCCGCCAATTATGGGTCCGCCGCGGAAGTTTCATTACCACAGTTTGATCAACCGCCATTCGGAGCGTCTGTCTCCCGCGCCCACAATCGACCAAATCTTGTTCATCACAGCTTCGCCAGGGTCTCCAACAGCCGGGTCGTGGAACGGCCCGGCACAACGGGGAGAATCACGACCTTGCCGCCCCCAGCCTCAACCAGGCGGCGTTCATCCTGGTTGATAGTCTCCAGGGTGTAATCCCCGCCCTTTACATAAATGTCCGGCTGCGCTTGTTTGAGAAAAGCGGTGGCCGTTTGTTCCTGAAAGATGAACACCCCATCAACACTGGCCAGGGCGGCCACCACCGCAGCGCGGTCGGCCTCGGGATTAACGGGCCTGCCGGGGCCTTTGAGAGTGCGTACGGAAGCGTCGCCGTTGAGCCCTACCAGGAGGGCGTCACCGAGCTTGCGGGCGTCCTCGAGATAAGTCACGTGGCCCAAGTGCAGCAGGTCGAAGCAGCCATTGGTCACGACCAGGCGCTTGCCCCTGGCGCGCAAGGCCGCCCGCCATTCCGGGAAACGGTCCGCCGCCTTCGCTGAGCCTGCGGCGGGCAGGCCGGAAAGAATTTTCTCCCTAAAATTCACGGAGACATTCTGGCAGAGCGCCCCCGAGTATCAAGGTCAACCAGTCACAAATAAGGGGAGGCCAGCCGGGCCACGCCGTCCCGGAGTCGTATAGGCAAGGGGCGTCCATCGACTTGGGCCAGCGTCACCGAGCGGGCGTTTTGGAGCTTGGCTTCTACCCAGGCATCCAGGCGGCGGGCCAGGTCGGTTTCATAGCATTCGAGATTATACTCAAAATTCAGGCGCAGACTCCGCGCGTCCCAGTTGGCCGACCCGAGCAATACCCAACCGCCATCGACCACCATGAGTTTGGAATGATCGAACGGCGGCGGGGAAAGCCAAATCCGGCATCCATGCGACAGCACCTGCCACCATATCGCGCGCGAAGCCCAATCCACAAAAAACAAATTGGAAGACTCGGGCAAAAGGATATCGACCTTGACCCCGCGCATGGCGGCCAGGTTGAGGGCTGAAATCACCGCCGGATCGGGCAGGAAGTACGGTGTGACGATCCGCACTGAATGGCGGGCAATCGAGAGCGCCCCCAACAGCGTCCACCGCAGTTTTTCGAAGTCCTCATCCGGGCCGTCACTCACCCCGCGCGCGACCACGGGGCCGGCTTCTTCAGGGAGCGGAAACCAGGCCTCCCCGCGCAGGGCTTCGCCGCTCATGAACTTCCAGTCATCGGCAAAGGCCTCCTGTAATTGCACGACAACCGGCCCCCGCACGCGAAAATGCAAGTCCTGCACTGGATGGCGCGGCTGCCGCTGCAAACAGTGCCCGACGCGAATATTAATGCCCCCCGTGAACCCGACGCGGCCATCGGCTACCAGAATTTTGCGGTGCGTCCGCAAGTTCATCGACATCAGGTGCCAGGGGGCGAAGGAAGGCAGGAACGTGGCGTGCCTTACGCCCAGGCGCCGGAGAACGGGGAGTATGGATGGCCAGGAATAACGGGCGCCCATTCCATCGATGAGCACGCGCACTTCGAGTCCTCGTTGCACCGCTTCGCCCAGGGCCTGGGCAAATGCCAGCCCCGCCTCGTCCCGATCGAAAATGTAAGTCATCAGCGAGACGGAACGCTGCGCCTGGCGGATGGCTTCGAGCATCGCGGGGTAAGCTTCATCGCCATTGACTAACGGCTCGATGCGGTTGCCCGGAAACAATGGCCGCTCGACCACTTGATCGACAATGCGCGCCAGAAGGTGGAGGTGTCCGGTGTGCGCCGGCAGGTGCCGCTGGAGTTCTTCGGGGGAGCATTGGGCCTGGCCGGGATGGGCGCGATAGCGTTCGAGGTCTCCGCGCAGCAGCGCCGCTTGCCGGCGAATGCGGTTGACGCCGAAAATAAAATAAATAAGCGAGCCGAGCAATGGCACCACCCAGATGAAGCCGACCCAAGCCAGGGCCGCGCGGGTGTCACGTTTGTAGAGGACGGCGTGTGCCGAGGCAATGCAAGCGAGCACAAACGCCAAACAGGCCAAAGCGATGTGCCACACCTGGTGGGCGTGTTCCCAGAGGGTCGCGGCTAGAACCATCACCTCGAAGACTAACCGCAGCCGCTGGCGCTGTCAGTTCACAAAACGATGCAGACGATGCAGCAATCCTTTAGTCCCAGTGGCCTGGGGTCCAGACCCAGCCTTGAGTGGTGCGGCGCCAGTGGCCGTCCACCCAGGCCGTTCGCAGGTTCGGCGGTTCTTCCCAGTGTCCGTCCATCCAAAACCAATGGTCAGCGTGGAATTTCCAAAAGCCAGGCACCCAAACCGCCGTCTCATCAGGCGGGGAAGGAAGGACCTCGTGCCTTGCTGGCGGCGGTGATTTCGGCACCACGACCGCGCCGGAAGGCGTCACGACCACCGGGTGGCGCTCGACTGCGCATCCTGCGGCCAGACAGCAGATAACCGCAACCCCAGCCAGACTCCTGAGTGTTTGCGCTTTCATATATGGATTCTCATCCTCCTTTAGACTCCCCAATTTATCCCCCATCCCGGTTCCGTCTTCTAAACTAAAGAATATTTTGTAAAATTCAAGTTCCAGGCCGCCGGGGCCTCCGGGGCCTGGGGCAAAGCATCTCAATGCAAAGAAGTGCTGGAAGAAGACTTCGATGCGCCACCGACACCGATAGAGTTCGGCGATGCTCTCCGCACTTCAGGTCAGGTGGTTGGTCAGGAAGGTCATCAGGCGCAGTTCGAGGCAAAATGATTGAAGCGTTAGTTGGCGGGAGTAGGTGTTAATAACCGGGAGTTCCATTTGCTGGGGGGCTGGGGACTCCCATTGCCTCCCAATAGGTCCCTATTGGTCCCATTGCCTCCCATTTTTGGTTGGGCGTTATGGGAGTCAATGGGAGTCAATGGGAGTAGGGATGCAGGTGATGGGAGTAGTTTGGGTGGGTGGCTGAGGCAAAGATTACATTAGGCTACATATACCTACATGGCTGCGAAATAGAATTCCGCAACCAATAGCATGGCAGGCGCCACCTATTGTTAAAATGATACCGCAGCAGCTTCTTGGAGTTCGCGGCCTTGCAACTTGGCAGGTGCGCCTTCTCTTCTATTCATCCGAACGCCTCAACACACGGGCCACCCACATCCAGTGCTGTCCTCGCGAACCTCAGACCTCGACCGCTGGTCACCGGCGAAGCCCTGCTAAACGAGTCGGAAGCGCGACTGCTCCGGCTCTGTACCATCTCATTTTCCCCCGCCGGCCACCCGGTTGTCAACGCCACTTCGCGCTTGACGCGGGGACATCGGGGGCATTTGCGCCGCTTTCGCGATTCGACACGGATGGGCGCTCGTGGGAAGTACTTGAGGACCTGCTGGAAGATGCCGCTGTCATAGCTGCCGGCGCGGGGATGGGTGCGGTGACCGGTTACATCAGCAGTGGCTTCGATCCGGCGGGTGCTGGGATTGGTGCCATCGCAGGTGCTGCCAATGGCCTTCTGGCACTTATGAATGGCTGGGCTAACGGAGACTCTTTCGGCGAAACGGTCAAGAATGCTGCGATCGCTGGAGCACTAT
The DNA here is from genome assembly GCA_035946615.1 of Verrucomicrobiia bacterium. Taxonomy (NCBI): domain Bacteria; kingdom Pseudomonadati; phylum Verrucomicrobiota; class Verrucomicrobiia; species Verrucomicrobiia bacterium. The sequence continues at coordinate 37,586 of DASYZB010000055.1, read as the reverse complement.
CTGGGCTGCCGGGAGGCATGTCTAAGCTCGGCGAGGGCTGGGCAAGCGCAGGGTGGGGCGCGCTGGGAGGTGCAGCCGCTGGAATGGCCAATGCGCTCGTTTTTGGAGGCGCCCATGGAAGCGCAATGCTGCGAAACATTGTTATAGGGGCGCTCCTTGGCGCGGGCGCTGGTGTCGCTGGTGGAAACGACGACAAGTTCCTTGACGCAGCGTTAGCAGTTGCTTCGGAGACCGGTGGGAGTACCACCGAAGGATACATCGATTACTTCAGCAAATGAAACAGCCTAGAAATATTTCAATTAAGGATTGGTTATTGATGCCCATCTCTCTCTGCGCATTGATAGGTTCCCTAGCGCCACTTATTGCGCCGTGGTCTCTCAAGAGTGCCGTTAAAGAGCTTATTATATTGAGCCTATTCGTAAGTCCTGCAGTCGTTCTTTTAGCCGCTTGGATATTACTTAAGAGAAGAAGATCCCTTTGCGTTGCCATCTCTGGCATCTTAGGAATGATCGGCAGCATATGCTGGATCTATGCAGTTTGGAAAAGAGCGACTGGCCACTGAGTGAGGGCGGCAAGGATCGGAGTGCAGAGCGGGGTCAGAACAGAATGGCGCTTAGGGTCGCTTAGGGTTCATGCATACAGTAAACAACTTCCTATAGATTGGCGGAACTACCACAAAATGTAGCCTGCCTGCCATACCGAAGATTACGGCATAACTCTCCGAAGAGCCGCGAATAATGGGCGAATGATCGTCTGTCGGCGGTCGCTTAAAAGGGACCACTTCGGGTCGAAAATGGTCCCTTTTGACTGATTCGAGATTCCCCACCTTGTCACCGGGCGAATGAAAACCAGCCACTTGTGGGCGATTCAAAACCAGCCACTCTGAGGCAAGGGAGTTCATATCATTTCTTCATTACGGGTCAAAGGTTAAAGCGGGCGTTTGTTGCCGGCACTTGAAAACGAGGGGTGCGAGGTTTTAACTTGCTGCTGTCCAGTCAAACAGAGGCGGGCTCTGCTGGAGAGCAACCCGCCAAGGGATAGCGGGACCGAAAGGCGACGAAATAAAGCGTCTCCACATTCGGGGAGGCTAAAACCTCCCCGGATGCAGCGCGGGAGACCCTTTATTTCACAGAAATCAAAAGGGTCACATCTCAACAATTTACATTTGGCGTTAACGTTGATCGCCTGTCCTGGTTCCCATTCCATCCACGGCACGAGCACTGCGCATTCAGCGCCCGGGCGTGCCCTATCACATCACACCCCGGGCCAACGCAAAGCGATTTACCGCCATGACTCTTTTCTCCTCCGATTCCTTTGGCCTCAACCTCAATGGCGACAAACCTCCACCCCCAGCACCCTCCGCCTTCCGGGCATGCCATTGAAATTCGAAGTTTTCCTGGACAATCGGAATTTTTCCCTGAATGCCGTTGACGCTACTGCCAGCTTATCGCCATCATCCCTGTCCTTGAGTGGTGGCCAAAGCGGCTGCCATGATTATTGGAACAACCAAAAGGACCTATGAATTTGGATGCATTGTATGCGGAACTGACGTTGAAAATGAAGGTGAAGATGGCGCTGGTGGTGCTGGATGGGGTGGGGGATGTCGCCACACGCGAGCAGGGGTACGTGACACCACTGGAGGCCGCGCGCACCCCTAACCTGGATGCATTGAGCAAAGACTCCGCCCAGGGCCGAATGATACCCGTCGCGCCGGGCGTCACTCCGGGCAGCGGCCCAGGCCATCTGGCCTTGTTTGGCTATGATCCGCTGGAATTCCAGGTCGGGCGCGGGGTGATTGAGGCCCTCGGCCTTGGCCTCGATTTGCAGGCCGGTGATGTGGCGGCGCGCGCTAATTTCTGCACGCTGGACCAAAAGGGGATCGTCACCGATCGACGGGCGGGCCGGATTGACACAGCCGTTTGCGAAGAGTTGTGCGCGTTACTGGCTCAGAACGTCAAAAAGATTGGCGATACCCAGGTCATCATTAAGGCAGGCAAAGGCCACCGGTTTGTGGTGTTGTTCCGGGGCAAGGGACTTGAAGGGCCACTGAGCGACGCGGACCCGCATCGCGAAGGTTTGCCAATCCCGCAGGTTACGCCGCTCAATCCCAAATCGCTTAAGGCCAAAAAGGCTGCGAAGTTGGTGGCGGACTTTTACGAAGCCGCCTTGCCGATTTTGGCGCAGAAAAGGCCCGCAAACGGATTTTTGCTGCGGGGCATTGCGCATCAGCCGCTCATCCCGAGCTTCCAGGACCGCTACGGTTTGCGCGCCTGCTGCCTGGCCGTGTATCCGATGTACAAGGGCCTGGCCCAACTGGTTGGCATGACCAAGCTCGAAGGTCCGCAAAAGATTGGCGAGCAGTTCGAGCGTTACCTGGCCGAGTACGACAACTTTGATTACTTCTTCATCCATTTTAAATATACCGATATGTATGGAGAAGACGGCAACTTTGCTGCCAAACGAAAAGCCGTGGAGGAACTGGACACCGCGTTGCCCATCCTGCTGCGCAAGAGGCCCGATGTGCTCGCCATAACCGGGGATCACTCCACGCCTTGCGCCATGAAAGGCCATTCCTGGCATCCTCAACCGGTCCTGCTGCATTCGGCCTGCTCCGGCTCGGACAAGCTCGAGCGTTTCACTGAAACCGGGGCCAACACGGGTTCGCTTGGTTTGTTCGAGGCCAAGTACCTCATTCGTTTGATGCAGGCCAATGCCAAGCTGTTTGATAAGTTTGGTGCCTAATGGCCAAACTCGTTTTCGATATCGAGACTTCTGCCCTGCCGCTCGATCGCTTTGACGAGGCGCAGCAGGAGTACCTCTTCCGCGAGTGCGGCAAGATAGCCGAAGAACCGGCCCGCGCGGCGCGCCGGCTCGAAATTGCGCAGCAATGCAGCCTCTGGCCTTTTACGGCCCAGGTCGTCTGCATCGCCATGCTCAACGCCGAGACCTCGCGCGGCCAGGTGCTCTTCACGGCGGATGATTACGAGGACGCAGCCGAAGAGGCCGGGCCTGTTGAATTTGTGCCTTGCGTGGATGAAATCGAGCTGCTGACTGCTTTCTGGGACGTGGCCAAACATTACGACCATATCGTCACCTTCAACGGCCGCGGGTTCGATGTGCCGTTTATTTATTTGCGCTCGGCCCTCCTGAACGTGCCTATCTCGCGCAAAGATTGGCTGGGCTATCGTTTCCAAACCGAGCCGCATTGCGACCTGGCCGAGCAACTGACCTTTTACGGTGTCAGCGGGCGCGATGGGGCGGCCCGGCGGTTCAACCTCGATTTTTATTGCAAGGCCTTCGGAATCGAATCACCCAAGAGCCATGGCGTGACGGGCCGCGATATCAACACGCTCCTCGACGAGAGCCGCTTCCGCGAAATCGCCGAGTACTGCCTGCGCGATGTCCGGGCAACGGTCCTGCTGTTCCAGCTCTGGAAAGAGCGCCTGGCAGGGATCAAATGAGTCCCATTTCAAACAAAATACTTCTGTGTTTCGCCGTCAAACAGGAGGCCCGGTTCTGCGTGGATTGGCCTGCCACAAAACAGGGACTCCGAATTTTGCTCACGGGCATGGGCGGCGGGAATGCGCGCAAAACCGTCCGAGCCGCGCTCACGCGCGCGCGGCCAAAGCTGGTCTTGAGCTGCGGGTTCGCCGGCGGCCTCAACCCGAAACTCCCGCATGGAGCGGTGCTGTTCCAGACAGAGGGGTTACACGAACTCGATGAAGCCCTTGAAGAGGCCGGGGCCCAGCGGGCCAAGTTCGTCTCTCAAGAGCGGGTTGTCATTACCGCCGAAGAAAAGCGCGCACTTTGGCAAAAAACCGGCGCCGACGCCGTGGAAATGGAGTCGGATGCCATTTGGGCCATTTGCCGTCAGCTAACCATTCCATGCGCCACAGTGCGTGTCATCCTCGATCCTGCCCGGAAAAGTTTGCCTTTTGATTTCAACCAAATCATGACCGAGGACAAGCGGCTTGATGGTTTCAAGCTCGCGCTCGGCATCCTCAAATCGCCAGTTGCGATTCCTGGCCTACTCCTGCTCCAAAGCCAAAGCCGCCGCGCAGCCAGGCGCTTGGCTCGGGTCCTCGAGGCTGGCTTGAGTGCGTTTGCAGTCCGAAACCTCTAACCTATGGCATACTCTACAACGGCCTGCCTGTCAGCCGCTCGTATGCGTCGAGGTATTTGGCCTGGGTGCGAGCCACAACCTGGGCGGGCAGGACCGGGCCAGGCGCTGTTTTGTTCCAATCGAGTGTTTCGAGGTAATCCCGCACGAATTGTTTATCGAAACTGGGCTGGCTCTTGCCTGTTTGGTATTGATCGGCAGGCCAGAACCGCGAGGAATCGGGCGTGAGCACTTCATCGATTAGGATGAGTTGCCCATTCAATAGACCAAACTCGAATTTCGTATCGGCAATGATGATGCCGCGCTTGCGGGCATAATCCCGGGCGGAATTATAAATCTTCAGGCTCGCTGCGCGCACCTTCTCAGCAATGTCCCCTCCCACAATCCCGGCTGCCCGCTCGAATGAGATGTTCTCGTCGTGGCCGCTCTCGGCCTTTGTAGCCGGGGTAAAAATCGGTTCAGGCAATTCAGAAGATTCCTTCAGGGCGGCGGGCAGTTTAATGCCGCACACGGTCTGATGCTCGCGGTATTCTTTCCATCCCGAGCCTGCCAGGTAGCCGCGCACGACGCATTCGATGGCCAGCGGAGCGGCTTTTTTAACCACCATGCTGCGCCGCGCCAGCTTGGACGCGAACGGCTGCAGCTCAGAGGGCAACGGATCGTTCGCATGCGAGACGAGGTGGTTGGCCTGAAACGACTCGGTCTGCCCAAACCAGAAATAGGAAATCTGCGTCAGCACCTCCCCTTTGCGCGGAATCCCATTGGGCATGATAACGTCGAAGGCCGATATCCGGTCGGAAGCGACGAATAATAAGCGGTCACCGAGATCGAAAATGTCCCGCACTTTGCCGCTCTTGAGCTTCTTAACGCCGGGCAATTCAATGTGGAGCAAGGGTTCGTTGGTCATGCGCGCAATATGCGAAAGACGCCCACGGGAGCAAAGTACGAAATGAGACCAGACGAAAAACCTTCCGCCATTCGGTCAGAATCCGAGCGTGACATCGGGGCGCGCTCATGGGACATTCTGAGGCATTATGAAATTATTCATATCGATTTGTGCCGCCGGCCTGGCCATGGGCCTGGCTCTCGGCTGGGCGGAAGACACCAACAACAAACCCGGTTCCAAGGAGGACAAAATGAAGGAAGTGGCGGTAATAAAAACGACTGAGGGGGAAATGGTCGCGGAACTTTGGCCCGATGTGGCGCCGAAGACCGTCGAAAACTTCAAAACCCTGGCCAACAAAGGCTTTTACGACGGGACCTGTTTTCACAGAGTCATCAAAGGCTTTATGATTCAGGGGGGCGACCCGCTGACCAAGGATCCTAGCCAGGAAGCCAATTGGGGTACTGGCGGGCCAGGATACAAAGTCAAAGCAGAGTTCAATGACCGCCATCATGATCGCGGAGTTCTTTCCATGGCCAGGTCCAGCGACCCGGATTCTGCAGGCAGCCAATTTTTTATCTGCCATGGCAACCCCCGTTTCCTGGACCACCAATACACCGCGTTTGGCAAATTGATTAAGGGCGACGATGTGCTTGAAAAAATCGCCACCACGCCGACCCACCCCCCCGACCGGCCCAATAAACGCATGGGTGTCGAGAGCATCCGGGTCGTCCCGTCCGATTCGGTGAAATGAGACGAATTTCATCAAGTGGCACGAATCCTATTTTGGACTTAACGGAACTGGAATCGATTCTGGTCAAGCAGGGTTGCCCGGCGCATAAGTCGGGCGAGATGGCGGGGCAACTTGACAAGCGCGCCCGGCAATTGGCGGTCCAAAAGGAGCGGTCTTACGAGGAGGCCCTGGCGCACCTGCTCGAACTCATGCGTCAGGGCTGGGCTGCCAAAGAACGAGGGCTCTGAAGCGCATCAAATCCAAATGGTGGAACCTTGGCGAAAAATCGGTTCGCGTCCGGCAGGGGATTTCCGCGTTTTCAAAGCGCGCTGGGAGCGCGCCATCTCACCGCGCACCCAACAGGAGCATGAGTTTGTCGTCCTGGATTCCGTCAATTGGGTGAATGTCATCCCCCTTACGGCCGAAGGGCACCTGGTAATGATCGAGCAGTACCGGCACGGTTCGGGCACGGTTGAACTGGAAATCCCGGGCGGTATGATTGACGCGGGAGATGCTTCGCCGGAAGAGGCCGCGGCGCGCGAACTACGGGAAGAAACCGGTTACCAGGGTGAAAACCCGCGCCGGATTGGCGAGGTCTTCCCCAACCCGGCCATTATGAGCAACCGCTGCTTCACTGTGCTGCTCGACAATTGCCGTTGCATTCACCCGGTCCAGTTCGATCATGGCGAGGATTTGGTGACGCGCCTGGTGCCCGTGGGTCAGATACCCGAACTGGTGGCGGGCGGCAAAATCCGCCATTGCCTGGTCATTGCCGGACTTTTTTATTTCGAGCTTTATCAAAAGCGCCGTGGTTGAACCGCGCGGGAAGTGAGCAGTCCAGGTCCGCGCGCCTGAAGTGCCCCCGCTAAGGGACGATGAGCGGGTCGGGAAGCGTCTTGGTGCGTGGGTGCTTTGGTGCTTGCTGCGTCCGGGACGGGCGGAGCCCCGGCATTTACGTGAAGCGCTTGGTAGCGCTCAGGGCGGCGCTACGGGTCGGGCGCGCTAACACGTTTGGTTGGCGATTGGCTGAACGGGTGGTGATGCGCTTGGGTTCGCCCACTAGCGGGCTTTCACGTTCAAGATAGGGAAGCGCCAAGAAGATGCCCCGGGTCCGCAGGGAATTAATCGTGCGTGACCCGCGCCAAATGAGCTGTGGCTTGAGATTCATTTCTTTGCTTATTAGCGCACCGTAGAGAGACCGGCAGGCGCGTCATTGGACGGAGACGTGTTTCATTGCGCAACTTTGCGGGTGACAAAAGGTCCGGCCCTGAGGGTCTGCTGGGGCAAAGGCTGCTGAGAACCATTTTCTGCCCATTAGCCACAGGTTCGCGGCGGCGGCCTGGATGGGGGACTGTGTTCAATTTGGGCGGGCCTTGGCGGCGGCTTGCCTGGCGCAGCAATTGGTTATAAGCCAGCAGATAAGCGGCAGCCATCAACTCGGGCGAATAACGAGCAGCGGTGGCGCGGGCTTTGGCAGAGAGGTAGCCGCGCCATGCAGGTCCGGCAATCAGTTCTCGCAATGTATCGGCAAGCGCTTCCGGTTCTTCAGTGGGAACGTAAATTGCCGCATCACCCCAAATCTCTCGCAAGCTGGGGATATCGCCCAGGACCAAGGCGCAGCCGGCCAAAGCGGCTTCAAGAACGGAGAGTCCGAACGGCTCATAGCGCGCTGGCAATGCATAAATGGCGGCGCGGGCAAACCAAGGGAGCAATTGCTCGCCATTCAACAGACCCAACGCATGGATATTCTCATAGCGAGTGGCAGCCCCGGCTGGATACCTCGTCTCCCCAGCCACATAGACGGGCCATGAGAGAGCAGCGGCGACAGACGCCAGGGTCGAAATGTTTTTCGCGGCGTCCCAGAGCCGGCCAGCGCTCAGGATAAGATTCTCCTTGGGACGCGGGGTGATAAAAGGAAGCGAACGCCCGTTGGGAATGACGATTCCCTTGGCGACGTTGCCGTAGTGCTCTTCAAGCATCAGCAACATGGCTGCCGAAGGGGCGACCACAAGGTCGGCGGCTTTAAGCCCGGCGAGGACTGCAAGGCGATAGCGGTTCCAACAAGCAGGCGGCGGCGAACCATGGACGGCCTGCCACCAGGAAAGGACGCACGAATGGCCCACGACAAGTTTGGGCGCGCGCCAGGATAGGGCGGCGTGGGCATAGCCGTTGAGATGAATCAGGTCGGGGCGCAGCCGTGCTTCGAGGGCGAGCAGCCATTCGCCGGCCTCGGCGACGTCATCCCAGGGCTCGGGCATCCATTCGAGTTTGTAAGCGCTTTCGAAGACCTCGACATTTGACGCACGCGCTGCCTGCTTGCGCTGGGAGCGGTTTAACGGGCGGCCCATTGTTGCCAGGGCGATTTGGATTCCATGCTGTTCGAGGGCTTGGGCCAGTTCCAAGGCATAGGTCCAGACACCGCCGACAGTGTCAGCGGTCATCAGGATGAGGCGGGATTTTGGAACCAGAGCCTTCATTGCAAATGATGTCTAAACCTATGGCGGCGGGCGGGTAAGACAACTAGGACAATACCCCGTTTTGCCGGATCAAAGCAGGGAGAGGGCTAATTAAAAATCGATATTAAAGCTGGGCTCCGCCGATTTGTTTCATCGAGCGCCCCGTCAGGACAGAGCGGTCTTCGTCGCGGCTGGAGAAGGACGGCAGGTCCTGGCCGCTTTTGAGGAGCAGCCATTGGGGCTTGGCCTCCTCGTCGCGCGAGCGCATGCGCACAAGGGTCCAATCCCCTTTGAGCTTTTTCGCTTTGTATTCTTTGAGACTCACTCACGGCGTATGGCCGGCGGCCACAACGCCGCTCTTGGACATCAACGAGAGGTAATCCACCAGGATATGCTCCGACTCTTCGAGGTCTGCGTCAACCGGGGGGGCCTTTTCCTCGTCGATGGCGCCATCCAACGGTGTGCTGGCGCTGGTGTCATCCCGGGTAATGGGAGCGGTCGAGGTGGCGGCAATGGCGGCAATGGCGGAATTGGTATTGAGTCCATGGATGGCCGGTCCTGTGGCTGAAAGGCTGGCGAGGGTGCTGTTGGTCTTGCCCAATGGCGGGGGCAAGCCGGGCAGCAACGCCTGTTTCAGGGACAATTCATAAATGGTTTCCTTCGGCTCAATGCGGGCCAAGCGCTCTTTATCGCGGGCCTTCTCCCGGGCGATGGCGTCTTCTTTTTCCTTGAGCCGGACTTTTTCGTTCAGGGAAATGGTCTTGTCGGCCTGTTGCTTTTTGAACAGGGCGATATCCTCGCGGATGTAAGAAAATTCCTTATCTTTGGCGACGCGCTCGCTGGAGCGGCGGCGCAACTCGGGCAGATAGGGTTGGACCATATTGAAATGGTCGTACTTCGCGCTGTCGATGGTGTCCCATGGGAGCGGGTTATCCAAGGCCGTTTCGCCAATGTCCTTCGACTCGTTGAAGAGCGAGGGCAGGATGATATCGGAGACGACGCCCTTCAACTGGGTGGAGGCGCCGCTGGGCCGATAGAATTTCTTGATGGTCAGTTTGAGCGCGCCGGGGTTATTGGTCAGCAGGCTGGAATTGATGCGCATGTAAGGTCGCAATGGCTGGACGCTCTGGACGGTGCCTTTGCCATGGGTGGAGCTATCCCCAACGATCAGCGCCCGGCCATAGTCCTGCAAGGCCCCCGCCAGAATCTCCGAGGCCGAGGCGCTCAAGCGGCTGGTTAGCACGATGAGCGGCCCCTCATAAAGCTCGGTTGGGTCGGTATCATCGTCCTCCTCGACATTGCCGTCGGGGTTGCGGACCTGGACGACCGGACCTTCTTTGATGAACAAGCCGGTCAAGCGGATGGCTTCCTCAAGGGAACCGCCGCCGTTGCGGCGCAGGTCGAGGATAACGCCATTGGCGTTTTCCTGCTTGAGCTTGGTGAGCAAGCGGGCCACGTCGGCAGTGGTGCTCTTGGGCTCTGTCTTGCCGCGATTATTGGAGGGATCGAAGCTGGCATAAAAAGAAGGCAGATCGATGACGCCGAGGCGCGCCTCGCCACCATGGCCGTTGGGCATCTCGATGAGCTTGGCTTTGGCTTCCTGATCTTCGAGCTTTATCTCGTCCCGCACCAGGCTGATGGTTTTAGGGGCGGCCGTTCTGGTCCCCGCAGGGAGGATAGTCAGACGCACCTCGGTTCCTTTGGGGCCCCGGATGAGCTGGACGGCTTTGTTGAGGCTCATATCGACCACATCGACGGGAGGCTGATTGCTTTGGGCGACGGCGATGATGCGGTCGTTTTCTTTGATCTTTTTGCTCTTCTCCGCTGGCCCGCCGGGCAATAAATGGTGGATGGTGCAATAGCCGTCTTCGGACATCAGCTCGGCTCCGATGCCGAACAGGCTCAGGTTCATGCCGATGGCAAAACTGTCCAACTGGGAACCGCCAAAATAATCTGAATGGGGATCATAGACATGGGCCAGGGTGGTCAGATAGACTTGGAGCACATCGTCGTGGTCCCAATCAATGAAGGTGTGCAGATTCCGGTGATACCGATGGCTCAAAGTCTCGACGATCTCCTCGGCCTCGGTTTTCTTGGGTTTATTGAGTTCGGCTGTTTTTGGAGTTGAGGAGGTTGAGGCAGCGGTGGCTTTGTCCTTAGCATCGGCCCGGCCAAGTTCTTCCTGGAGATACTCGAACCGGAGCCTTTCGCGCCAAATCTTTTTGGCGTCGTTGAGGTCTTTCGGATAAGGCTGGTCTTTGCGGTTAATGAGGATTCGTTCATCGTTATTGAAGGTGAACTTCTCAGTTTTAAGCAGCTCATCGACGTAGGCAACGCGTTGTCCGAGGCGCTCGACGAACCGGTTGAATATCTCGTCAGCGGGCCGGGCGTCGCTGTGCCCCAGAGTCAGGCGGTCGAGGTTGGTGCGGTAATGGTCGAACTCGGCCAAATCGGACTGGAGGAAATGGACATGTTGCGGGTCGAACATATCGAGGTATTTATCAAAGAACTTGGTCGAGACGGCGGTGTCGAAGGGCATGCGCAAATAGTGGTACCGTTCGAGCAAACGCGCGGTGACGTAAGAGATTTGGCCGTCCACAGGGCCTGGTTTGAGCGGATGAAAGACGGCATTAGTAGTCGCCGGGACCTCTGCTGCGACATCGGGTTTAGAGGGCTCCGACTGGGGTGCGCCCGTCTGGACGGCGTAGAGTGGCAACAACAAATTGCCACTCAATACGAGCAGCAGGATTCTGAGGGCAAAACGTTCAATCATGATTCAAAAAATGCTTAACCAAAGTGCCTAACGATAACACAGCTTGGACGGTTTGCACCTTGGAATGTTCAGAGGTTTTACCTCCAACCGCCGGAGCGCCTTTCGTCACAGGCTTACTCTGCCGGATTTGCAGGATTTGGGCAATAACGTTGTGGCGATTTTGTTGAGAAAGTCCCGGCGGGAGCGCTCCCGCGCCGGGAATTTGGACATTTAGCAGGTCCCTTTTGCCTTCCTTTGCCGGAAACTTTGTCGGAGCCTTTGCCGAGTGGTTTGGTCAAGCCGGGGACTGATTGCTCGCCCATCACAAGCTGCGCGCAGTCCAAAACATAAGTCTTTGGCCTGAACCGGACAAACTTCTGGGTTCGACAAAGAAGGCGGCCACTTTTATTTTGGGTTCATGGCAGAAACGGCGGCGCCTGAAATATTGCCGGGAAAGATCGAGGAGCAGCAGGATGAATCCAAATCCAGCCTGGAGCCTGGGTACTTGGTCATCTGCTGGAATGACCCGGTGAACTATATGGATTATGTGACTCATGTTTTTCAGAAGGTGTTTGGCTGGCAGCGGAAGAAGGCCGAGTTCCACATGCTGCAGGTCCATGAGCAGGGCAAGAGCGTGCTGGTGCGCGAGAGCCTCGAAAAGGCCGAGCATTATGTGCATCAACTCCAGCGCCACACCTTGCACGCCACTATGGAGCGCGACGAGTGAAATTCATCCGCACGGCAAAAGGCAGGTTCCTCTTCCAGCTCGGGCAGCGGGAGAGGGCGCTTTTCCTGGGATTGCTCGGGCTCTACCCGCGGGTCTTTTCGGCCCACCAACCGCTCAGCAAAAAGGGCCGAATGCCCAACATCGAGTCCAGCCAGCAACTGCTCGATGAGGCCCTGGCCGAGCAGCGGGCGGAGAACAAAAAGCTATTGGAAGCCCTGCTGGCCGATCCGAAACGATGGGCGGAGAACCAGGCCGGGTGGCGGCTGGCCATTTCCGCTTCGGAAATCGAATGGCTCCTGCAAATCCTCAATGACATCCGGGTTGGGAGCTGGGTGCTGTTGGGCTCGCCCGAAGAACCGCTGCGCGTTTTGAATGAACAGAGCGGGCCGCAGGTTTGGGCAATGGAAATGGCAGGCGCTTACCAGATGTTCTTCCTGCACGCACTGGGAGAAACGTGAGTTTAGTCATCCTCGGCAAACGGATGAGGTTCCCGGATCCGCGTGAGGCGGACGCGGAGGGCCTGGTGGCGGTTGGGGGTGATTTATCCTTGGAACGGCTGCTGCTGGCCTATCGTTCAGGCATTTTCCCCTGGACAGCCAATCCGGTGAGTTGGTGGTCGCCCGACCCGCGAGCGATTTTCGAGCTGGGAGAGTTCCATGTTTCGCGCAGCCTGGCCAGGGTTGTCCGCCAAGGCGGGTTTCGGGTTACTCGGGATAGCGCCTTTCGGCAGGTGATGGAGGGGTGCGCCGCCCCGGGGCCCGGGCGCCGGAGGACGTGGATAACGGCTGAATTTCTCGAGGCCTACACTGGCCTGCACCAGGCGGGCCATGCTCATAGCGTTGAATGCTGGCAGGGTGATGAGCTTGCGGGCGGCATTTATGGCGTGGCCGTGGGCGGCTTTTTTGCCGGAGAATCCATGTTCCACCGGGTGAGCAACGGCTCGAAAGTGGCCTTATACCACCTGGTCCGGCACCTCGAAGGCCGGGGGTTCACGCTACTTGACATCCAAATGCTGACGCCCATTACGACGCAATTAGGCGGGGTAACCATTCCGCGCGAGCAATATCTAACACGCTTGGCCCAGGCGCTGGGCAAGCCTTGCGTATTTTGAAAGTTCAGCCGCCTGGGTGGGGATGGAGAGGCTGCAAAAGCCTTATGTCAGACCGATTACGGGACAGCCAAGCGATTCGTGCCAAGACCTAGAGCTTCATTGGCTGTGCCAAAATGCCCGTTTGTAAACTGATCCACACTGCCATCTGCAAAGCAAATGTTTCCCTTTTCAAAGTGAGTTTCTTTGGTCCACCCGAGGGTCACGTTCGTAGTCAGCGTTAAGAGACGGCTGCCCGCCGTCAGACTGTTGCTGAGATTTCTGTCGCCGGACAGCAGGCTGGTATTGCTGCCCTCAACTGAATCCAAGCCCACGAAGTAACTAACATTCTTATTACCCAAATCACTGGTCCAATTGGTAGAGCAAGTCCTTGCCTTATCTTCGGGACAGACCAGAACTGCGCAAAGGGCTCTAAATACTTTGACCCGTTGCGCAACTTTTCATATTTTGACGTGTAATTAAGGACTAATGATTAGTCGGTGATCCATGGCATTCATTTCATTAAAAGAGTTTTTGTCTAAAATGGGCTTGGCCACTCCCGAGAAATTCGACGAGTGGACCAAGGCCTGGAAGGTGGCCGTTGAGAGCGGCTCACAAGAGACGTTGCTAGGGTTTATTTGCCGCGAAAGCGGGCTGGCCGAGGATGTTTTCTTGCAGAAGCTCGCCCAAGCCCTGAACTGGCCTTTCCTGGACCTGCCCAAGCTCAAGGTACCCGCCGAAGCGCGCAACCGGATTTCGACCAAGGTGGCCTTTCAATATTCTGTGCTGCCCACCCAGGTCCAGGATGGCGCCGTCCAGGTGGCGGTGAGCAATCCTTTCGATACGGCCATGCTCAACGCCGTGCGATTTGACGCGCGCGGCTCGGTGCAATTCGCGCTGGCCACTAAACCCGAGATAGAGAAGGCCTTGAAGAACTTTTACGGCGTCGGCGCCGAGACGTTGGGCGAACTCGACCAGGAAGAAGCCCCGATGGACTTGGACCTGCCGCTGGACAAGGAAATCACCGAGACCGATCAGGAAGCCAGCGTCATCAAGTTTGTCAACCAGGTAATCTGGGAGGCCTTTAAAGACCGGGCGACCGACATCCATTTCGAGCCGGCCGAAGACGAATTGCGCATCCGTTACCGGATTGACGGCATCCTGCACCAGACCCCAATGCCGCCGCAGCTCAAGCGTTTTCAGGCAGCCCTCATCTCGCGCATCAAGGTCATGTCCGGCATGAACATTTCCGAGAAGCGCCTCCCGCAGGACGGGCGCATCAACGTGCGGATTAAAGGCGAGGAAATCGACATCCGCGTTTCCACGGTGCCGACCGTCTATGGCGAGAGCGTCTCGTTGCGGTTGCTGACGCGCGGCAAAATCTTTTTGAGCCTGGACAAGCTGGGTTTTGCCCCGATTGAAGAGCAGGCGATTCGCGAAATCATCATCAAACCGCACGGGATTTTCCTGGTAACCGGGCCGACCGGCTCAGGCAAATCGACCTCGCTCTATGCGTTTTTGAGCACGATTAATTCGGTGCACAAGCGCATCATCACGATCGAGGAGCCGGTCGAGTATGAACTCAAAGGGATCAACCAGATTGCGGTGCGGCCCGAAATCGGGTTGACCTTCGCGATGGGCTTGCGGCATATCCTGCGGCAGGACCCCAACGTCATCATGGTCGGTGAGATTCGCGACCTGGAGACGGCTGAGATTGCCATCCGGGCGGCGCTGACGGGGCACTTGGTGTTCAGCACCCTGCATACAAACGATGCGCCAAGCGCCTTTACGCGTTTGATCGATATGGGCATCGAGCCATTCCTGGTGGCTTCGTCGGTTGAAGCGGTGATGGCCCAACGGCTGGTCCGCACGATTTGCGCCCATTGCAAGGAGGAGCAGAAGGTCGAACCCAACTACCTGCGCCGTATTGGTTTTCCCGAGGACGAGATTGGAACTGCGAAATTCTGGCGCGGGGCCGGGTGCGAACAATGCCGGCAGTTAGGCTACCAGGGACGAATGGGGATTTATGAATTGCTCATCCTGAGCGAGGCATTGCGTCCGCTGATTCTCAATCGCGCGCCGGCCTCGACCATCGCTCAAAAGGCCATTGAAGCCGGCATGCGCACCCTGCGGACGGATGGCTGGAACAAAGTGCGCGCCGCGCAGACAACGATCGAAGAAGTGCTGCGTGTAACTCAGATCGAAGAGCATCTCGACGCCTTGATAGAGGATACCAAAGCCGAGGTATGGGTGAAGAGTTGAGCAGCCATCGGAGTTATCGTGTAATGGAGAGTCTTCTGAATTTCTTGCAGTGGCGCCGGCTCCGCTGGTGTAAGATGACCCAGCCAACCAAAACATTTCATAATCCCGAGGGCTCGACACCAGGCGCTCTCATTAAGACCCCGCTTCAGCGGGGTGTCTGGGGCCGGCAAGTCCTTAGAAACCGTTTCAACGGTTTCTCGCACGCCGTGGAAACCGTTGAAACGGTTTCGCAAGCCTCCCGGACGTCCCTCACCCCACTAAAGCGGTGTGTTAATAGGATTCGCCAGCGGCGCCGATATGGGTGGTATAATGTGACCGGCCTGGGGCTGCGCCTGCTAATCGCCAGCCTTGCGCTGGGTCTTGCCCTACTTGGCGCGGGCGCTGCCAGTGAGATGGTGCCTTTTCCGCGCAGGATTGGGGCTATAACAAACGGCGCTGCGGCTACGGCGCATCCGGTGGTTAAGACCAACCGGGCCAAGCCCCTGCCCAGGGGCGCGGCCACCAAAACTAACGCGAACGCGAAAACAAACGCCGTTGCTGCGCCAGCCCCGCCCGGCGCGGCGCATACCAAATCCCATCTGCTGGAAATGGTTCATCGCTGGCAGAGCAACCCTTCTTTTTATCCCGCTGCGGGTATTGCCGTTTGCCTGCTGGGTCTTTTGGCTTTCCGCTTTCTGAAGCTGAAACCCAAGCCGGCGCAAGGGACGTCGGCGTTGCCCTCGAAATTCAGCGGCAAAGTCCCGAGCCGCGCGACCGCTTCGGCTATCCGCTCCTGCAACGTTCTGGAAGTCGGCCCCCAGGCGCGCCGGTTATGGCATTTTGATGCTCACGGCAGCAAGTATGTTTTGGGCCGGGAGCAGACTTGCGTCGAAGCGGAGCGGTTGCCTTCGAAAGTCGTGGCGAAGGATTGGCGAACGCTCTTTCAGCGCAAACTTAATATCGCCTGGTTGCCGCCCGAGCATGTCTTTCTGCGGGTCGTGCAGCTTCCCCGGAGCGATTTCAATGAAACCCTGTCGATGGTCGAGCTGCAGCTCGAGAAGCTCTCACCGATGCCTGTGGCGCAAATCGTCTGGAGCCTTCACGTGTTGCCTCATACCAGCGGGAACATGCAGACGGTGATCGTGTCGGTTGTGGCGCGCAACATCGTCGAGGAGTTCCTGGGCAAGCTCGAAGGCCAGGGGTACATGGCTGACCGCCTCGAGTTGCCGTTGCTGGATCAGTTGCAGACCACGGCTATTACGGAGGATGGGGCGTGGATTTATCCCGAAGCGGCTGGAGGCAAGGACAGTGCGCTGGTGGCCTGGTGGTATGGGGGCGTGCTCCAAAACCTCGATTTTCTCACGCTGCCTGCCGCCAATCGGCCAGCGGCGCTCAAAGAGCAATTGATGCAAATGACCTGGGCGGGCGAATTGGAAGGGTGGTTGACCTCGCCGCCCGGCTGGCACTTGGTCGCCGACGTTGGGGCCGCCGAGTGGGAACCGGCTTTGCGCGCCGGGCTCGAACAACCCATTGACACGCTCACGCCGATGGCCTCGATGGACCTGGCCGCGTTGACCGCCCGGCGTTCAGCCCAGGCCGAGCCGCGCGCCAATTTGCTCCCGGAAGAGTACTCTTTGCGTTACCAGCAGCAATTTGTCGATCGGCTCTGGCTGCGCGGATTATTTGTCGTGGCGGCCATTTATCTCTTATATGTGGCTGTCTTCATGGCCCGGCTCGCTTACGCCACTTACCTCACCGATGCGGTGGAATCACAGGTTGCCCTCCTGGGTCCGACTTATACCAACGCCATCCAACTGCGCGACAAGTTCAAAGTCCTTAAAGAGAGGCAGGACCTCAAGTACGCCGCCCTGGACTGCTGGAATACCACGGCGCGCCTGCTGCCGGCGGAAGTGACTCTCGACAGTCTGAATTTCAATCAAGGCAGCCGGCTCAGCCTGAGCGGCACCGCACCGGCGGGCCAAATCCGGTCTTTACTCGAATTCGAGGCCGCCATGCGCCGGGCGACGGTCGATGGCCAGCCGTTGTTCGATCCCAACCGAGGCGACAGCCTCCAGTATCGGGACCAGGGCTCGATTGCGGCCTGGAGCCTGAGATTGGAGCTTAAACGAGCGGAGGCGCAATGAACGAATATTGGAACAACTTGCGCCCATTCGAGAAGCGGGTCGTTGTCGCTGCAGGGGCGTTGCTGTTTATCGTGCTGAACTTGTTGTTCGTATTCCCGCATTTCTCGGATTTGAGCGTGATGCAGGCGCGGCACGAGGAGGCGGAGCTAAAGATAGCCAAGTTCGAGGCCGAAATCGCCCAGACCAACGCGTATATGCGCGGTATTCGGGAGCTGGCTTCCGAGGGTTCCGATGTGCCGGCTGAGGAACAAGGGTTTCAATTCGCCAACACGGTCCAAATGCAGGCCGGCCAAAGCGGGGTCCATCCCACTTCCAACTCGACCACCAAAACCACCACCAACCAGTTTTTTATTGAGAAGAGCCAAAGCATTGGCGTGCAGGCGGGGGAAGAGCAGCTAGTCAATTTCCTTTATAATCTCGGCTCCGGCAATTCCCAAATCCGCGTGCGCGACCTGAACTTGCGTCCGGATGCCCCGCGCCAGCAGTTGATGGGCAGCGTCACGTTGGTAGCCAGTTACCAGAAAACCACCACAGCAAAACCCGGCCGAACTCCCAGCGGCCCCCACACACCTGGGGCGCGTGGGCCATCGCCACCCTCCTTCTCGAGCGCTTCGGGCCGGCCGCCAAACAAACCTCCCAAAATAAAGTGAAGACTACCCTCCTCTCTCTCTGTTGCCTGGCTTTGTGCGGCCAGGTCCAGGCGCAAGAAAGCTTTTCACCGCCGCCCACGGGCGAGACGCTCAGCAACCAAACGCTCATCGAGCAGGCCTTGCTCAGAGCTCTTGACGGAAGCAACAATGGCGTAGGGGTTCAACCGGCTCAGGTGGCGCCCCCAATCCGGGTTCCGCCTGTTGTCCCCCCCGCTGCTGCGCCCTCGGCGCCAGCCATTACTCCACGCACCACCTTGCGCCCTGTGCCCACCCTCAGCAGCAACAGCATTGTAGTCCCCAACGTGCCCGCTACGGCAGCGCCCACCAACGTCGCGCCTCCGCGCGCCACGATTGCGCCCGGAGACCAGATTGTGGCCCGGCCATCTCCCCGCAGCACCAACGGCCCTCCGCAGGAAACAATCCCGGCCGGGACAATTAGTTTTCCTGCCACAGACCTGAACCAGGTCCTGGAGGTTTATGCCGAGCTGGTCGGGCGCACCGTGTTGCGTCCCACGACGCTCCCCGCTCCAACCATTACATTGCGCACGCAAACCCCTTTAACCAGGAGCGAGGCCATTGAAGCCTTTGACGCGGTGCTGGCCCTCAATGGGATTTCGATGATCAACATCGGGGACAAATTCGTCAAAGCGGTTCCGATGGCTGAGGCCGGTTCGGCTGGGGCGGCATGGAACAAACAAACGCCCGAACAATTGCCTGACATCGGCCAGTACATCACGCACGTGGTGCAGTTGAAATACGCCAAGCCCAGCGAGGTGGTGCAGGTCTTGCAGCCCTTGGCCAAGATTCCCAATGCGATTCTGCCCATCGATAGCAGCCAAATCCTGGTGCTGCGGGATTACACTGAGAACGTCAAACGGATGTTGGAAATGGTAAAAGAAATCGATGTGGCCGTGCCATCGGAATACATCTCGGAAGTCATCCCGATCAAATACGCCCTCGCTACCGATATGGCCAGCGCTCTCAACAGCATTAGTGCCGGCGGAGGCACCACGACTGTGGGCGCAAGCGCAGGGGGCCAGGCGGGCGGTGGATACCATGCCGGAATGGGGGCAGGCGGTTACGGCGGTGCAGGGGGCATGGGTGGTTATGGGGGCGTGGGTGGATATGGCGGCGTAGGTGGTTACGGCGGGGGCATGCCTGGGACCATGACCCCCTACGGCGAGGTCATTCCCATGCAAGCGGCTCCCGCCCAGCGCGCGGGTGTCGGCACCAGTTTCACTCAACGGCTGCAGAATATCATTAAGAAGGCTTCCACCGCCGGGGAAATCCAGGTGCTGGGCCAGACCAAGATCATTGCGGATCAACGCACCAATTCGTTGCTCATCTTCGCCTCGCGCGAGGACATGAAGATGATCAAAGACGTGGTTGCCAAATTGGACATCGTGCTGGCGCAGGTTTTAATCGAGGCAGTCATCATCCAAGTCTCTTTAGATGATTCAAGCAACCTCGGGGTCAGTTACCTGCAGACCTCGCCGTCGCATCCGGGCAACTATTTTAGCGGGATTGGCGCGCTGAATAATAACAATCTGCTTTCGGGCAGCAGCTTTTTGGCAAGCGGCGCCACCAACCTGGCGGGCAGCGTGCCGGGCGGCTTCAGCTATTTGGCCCACTTGGGCAACGACCTGGATGCCTCGATCACAGCGTTGGCCAGCAGCACCAAAGCAAAAATCCTGCAGCGCCCACGTATCCAGACTTCCCATGCCGTGCCGGCCACCCTGTTCATCGGGGAAGACCGGCCCTATCCTGTTTCGAGCTATTATGGGGGCGGGGCCTTCGGGGGTTATGCCTCGATCCAGCAACTCCAGATCGGGGTGACACTGGAAGTGACTCCACTGATCAATCCCGATGGCCTAGTGGTCATGGATATCCACACCAAGATCGACAGCTTCGAAGGCAATGTCACCATCCAGAACGTGGGCGACGTGCCGATCACCAGCTCGAAGGACGCTGCAGCCAAGGTGGCCGTGCGCGACCGCGATACGATCATGCTGGGCGGGTTGATTGAAACGACCAAAAACGCCAACAATTCTGGCATGCCCTTCCTGAAGGACATTCCCTTGCTGGGATATTTGTTTCGATCGTCCTCGGCGGAGGAACAGAGGACCGAACTCATCGTTCTGATACGGCCCACGGTCCTGCCGACACCGGAAGTGGCCGCCCTGACAGCCAAAGCCGAGAAGGACAAGATGCCCGCCGTGCGCCAGACCGAGAAGGAAATCCAGCTTGAAGAGGCTAAACGGTTAAAGCAGGTTAATAAGGAATTTGAACGTTCGCCCTAAACGGCACATCAAAGCCCTGGCGGACAACCCTGGCCGCTTACGATCTTGTAAACCTCAACCCAAGGCCCTCATGAAATGTCGCGGCAAATCGCGAACGGTTCGCGCATGGTCCCGCAGTCCAATTCCCCACCGAAGCAGGACGGCCCTGGACAGCGCGCCAGCGTCGTGGACTGCGCCAGGCCTCTGGCGCTCTTCTTCGGTTGGGTGGCAGGCTCCATGCCGCAATGACGCAGTTGAAATGGGGAGCGCGCCCACCTCGTGCCCCGCCGGTGCCGCCCTCGGCGTCGGCAAGGGCGTACGCACGGCTGCACCCTTTGGTTGGGTTGTCCGCCACCCTGTTCGGCGCGAGGCGCGCCGAATAGCGCCCGGGGCGGGCGCGCTCGCCGAGAACCTCAATGCATGGTTCCGGCTGAACCTAAGCTGCTTTATTGAGCTGCTGGCCCTTGCGCTGCTGTTTTGCGGGGCCGCAGCCAGGGCCGATAGCACCGTTACAACTTGTAGTGAAGACGCCCTGCGAACGGCGCTGGCAACCGGTGGCGTGGTTACTTTTGCTGAGGATTGCTCTATCACACTGATTCGTCCTATCACCATCGCGCAGAACATTACCCTGGACGGCAATGGACATACCGTCACCTTAAGTGGCGGGAACCTAGTGCCGATCTTCAACGTGGTTGGGAGTTTGAAACTGTTTGGCGTAACATTGGCATCCGGGTTCGGCGCCGATGGCGGGGGTGTGTACATCCAGTTGGGGGGGAGTTTGCTGGCGAGCAATTGTACGTTTACCGGGAACAGCGCTCAGGGCCTAAACGGCGTCGCGGGCGCCAATGGGGTTACGAATTCAAGTGCCGGGAGCGCTGGGGGCAACGGCACCGCCGGCGTCACCGGCCAGGGTGGCGCGATCTATAACTTAGGTTCCCTGGTGCTGCTCAATTGCACATTGGCCACCAACACCGCCAGCGGCGGTAGGGGCGGGGCGGGCGGCAATGGCGGCGACAGCAGTGGCGAATTGGGTGTGGGTGGCAATGGAGGAGATGGCGCCAATGGCGGGGCTGCTTACGGCGGTGCGGTTTGCAATCGAGGGGATTTCAAACTGGTTAACTCCACCATCTCCGGCAACTCAGCCACTGGCGGCAGTGGCGGCGCGGGCGGCGCCGCCGGCAATGGTGTCTTTGCCGGCATTAATGGGAACGGCGCCGCAGGAGGTTCTGCAGCCGGCGGGGGCATTTTCAGCTCTCAGCCATTTGTGGTCTATAACAGCACTTTTTCGGACAACACGGCTCAAGGGGGCAACAGTGCGGCAGGCGGTACGCAAGCCAATGGCGTGGGTGACCCAGGCCAGAATGGGGCTAACGCCTCCGGTGGCGGTCTGTGCAGCATCTTTTTTGCCGCAGTGACCAACTGCACCTTTTATAGCGACAGCATCGTGGGGGGGACTGGGGGCAACGGCGGCGTCGGTGGCGGTTCTCTGGCTCAAGGCGGAGACGGCGGCAATGGCGGCAACGCCAATGGTGGCGGCATTTATGGGGCGGGCACAATCACCGTGGTCAACTGCACGATTGCGAACTGCGCGGCGCTGGGCGGGACCAACGGGGTGGCGGGGAGTGGCGCGTTCAACGGGTCAGACGGCAATCCAGGCGGCGCTAATGGCGGGGGCGTTGCCGGCGGGGGCGGCACGTTCATCCTAAAGAACTCCCTGCTCTCGACCAACCAACCGGGCGGCAACGGGTATGGCCTGATCATGGACGGCGGCTATAACCTGAGCTCGGATGCGAGTCTAGCCCTGGGTAGCACTGATTTCCTGAACGCCAATCCGCGATTGGGTTCTCTGACCAACAATGGCGGCCCCACTCTCAGCATGGCCCTCTTGCCGGGCAGCCCGGCTCTGAACCGCATCCCTCCCGGAGGGGACCTCCCGGCCACCGACCAGCGCGGCGTTCCGCGGCCTGTCGATGGTAAGGGCGATATCGGCGCGTACGAGTTTGAACTCTCAGGGCCGCCGGCCATTTTCCAGCAGCCCGTCGATGCCCCCGCCGACCCATCATCCAACGCGACGTTCAGCGTCACTGCTTCCGGCGCTCCGCCTTTGAGCTATCAATGGCTCCTGGCCGGGATCGCTATTGCCTCGGCAACCCAATCCAGTTTTACCGTTACGAACGTGTCGAGCGTCAATGCGGGGCCTTATGCGGTCCAGGTCAGCAATCCGTTCGGCCTTTCTACCAGCACCAATGTTTTTGTGCGGTTTCGTCCTTCAATTCTCTCTCAGCCCAGCGATCAAACCGTTGCCCCGGGCCGCTCGGCGGTCTTTATGGTCAGCGCGACCGGGGATACCAATTCGACGCTCCGATACCAATGGTTCTTTAACGGGGCGGCCCTGGCCCAAGCCACCGCCAGTGCCCTCACGGTAGCCAATGCGCAACCGGCAAATATGGGCAGCTACCAGGTCGTCATCACGAACCTTTATGGGGCGGTGACCAGCGCGCCAGCGGCCCTGAATCTGCTTCCTGGAATCGCCATCCAGCCTGCTAACCAAAGCGTTGTGGCTGGAAACAGCGCGGTTTTTACAGTCAGCGCTTTCGGCTCCGCGCCTTTGGGTTATCAATGGCACTTTAATGGGACTAATAACATTTCCGGCGCCACATCCAGTTCGTATATCATCGGTGATGTGCTGGTGTTTGAAGCCGGGACCTACAGTGTTTTGGTGACCAATATCTTTGGCTCCACCAATAGCATTGGCGCAACCCTCACCGTGTTGCAGCCGGGCCAAACCGCTATTTCTCAGCTCACAATCAATTCGAACTTGCTGAGTTTTATTCCCCAAGGCGGGACCAGCGCCACCTACGTTGTTGAATATAAAAACGCCCTCAGCGATACCAACTGGGTTCCCTTGACGACTAACAGCGCAACGATGCCCTTCCAGGATGGCACGACTCAGAGCAGCCGCTTTTATCGGCTGCGCTGAGCGCGGGCCATTTTCAGGCGTGACCGCCGCGCCTGGCTGTGGCATGGTGCGCGCTGTGACCACAACCGAAGCAATCAGGCTGTTGGAGCAATTTCGGGCAGGCGGCGTCAGCCGCTCGAAGGTGCTGCAGGCCTTTCAAGCGCCTCCCATCGCCGACCTGGGGTTTGCCCAGGTCGATATGCACCGTGGTTTACGGCGCGGATTTCCCGAGGTGATCTTCGGCGCGGGCAAATCGCCTGAACAGGTGTTGCGCATTGCTGGCAAACTGATCGAGAACGGGGAACGGGTTCTGGTGACGCGGGTCAATGCAGACCACGCGCGGGCGTTGCGGAGACAATTCAAGAACACTGTGCATCACGAAACCGCGCGGTGCCTGACGATTGACGCGCAGCCCCTGCCCAAACGGCCCGGGATAATCGCCGTGGTCTGCGCCGGCACGAGCGATTTGCCAGTGGCGGAAGAGGCCGCCGTCACGGCGGACATCATGGGCAATCTTGTTGAACGCGTGACGGATGTGGGGGTTGCTGGGGTTCATCGTCTCTTTGGCCGGCTCGAGCAAATCCAGAGCGCCAATGTAGTCATCGTCGCGGCGGGTATGGAGGGGGCGCTGCCGAGCGTGGTGGCCGGCCTGGTAAATAAGCCGATCATCGCCGTGCCTACGAGTGTGGGCTACGGCGCCAGCTTCGGCGGCCTGGCCGCCTTGCTGGGGATGCTCAATAGTTGCGCCAGCGGCATGACGGTCGTCAATATTGATAACGGCTTTGGAGCCGGTTATGCCGCCAGTCAGATTAACGCCCTGGCGGCGCAGCAAGCCGAATGAAGACTCTTTACCTGGACCTTTTCAGTGGAATCAGCGGCGATATGTTCATTGGCGCCCTGCTTGACCTGGGACTGGACCGTGAACAATTCGAGCGCGAGCTGAACAAATTGAAGCTGGACGGCTACCATCTTCATTTTGCCCGCGCCCACAAAGGAAGCATTGAAGGGGTGAAATTCGACGTGCACCTCGATGCCGGCCATGACCATGAGCATGACCACGCCCACGAGGGGCATGAACACTCCCATTCCCACAGTCACGACCCAAAACATGCCCATGGACATGACCACTCTCACGACGAGAGCCGCTCGTTCGGGCAAATCAAACAACTCATCGCCCGAAGCGGCCTTTCTCAATGGGTCAAAGAGAAATCAACGGCTGTCTTCCAACGCATCGCGGTGGCCGAAGGAAAAATTCACGGACTCCCCCCCGAGCAGGTCCACTTCCATGAAGTCGGGGCGGTGGATTCGATTGTCGATATTGTCGGGGCCTGCATAGGCCTGGAACTGCTGGGCAAACCGCGGCTGCTGGCCAGCCCTGTCACTGAGGGCAGCGGCTGGGTCGATTGCGCTCACGGGCGTTTTCCGATACCAGCCCCGGCCACCTTGGCGATTCTGGGGGCGCGCGGAATTGCCCTGTCGCAGTGCAACGAGCCGCATGAGTTAGTCACCCCCACGGGGGCGGCCTTGCTGGCGGAATTGGTCGAGCGGTTCGGCCCAATGCAGGGCCTGGTGGCTGAAAAGATTGGCTTTGGCCTGGGCAGCCGTGAGAATAAAATGCGTCCGAATGTGTTGCGGGCGGTTCTGGGTGAGGCGGCATTGACAGGGTCCGTGCATGATTGGCAGGCCGATACCGTGGCCGTGCTGGAGACTAACCTGGATGACATTAATTCGGAAATTCTCGGGCATCTGATCGACCAGGTCTTGAGCGCTGGGGCACTCGACGCGTTTTACACTGCCGTTCAGATGAAAAAAAACCGGCCAGGTGTATTGCTCACTATCCTTTGCGCTGAGGGCCACGCAGACCAGTTTACCGAACTTGTCCTGCGGCAGACTACCAGCTTTGGCGTGCGGCGTTACATGGCCGAGCGGCGCAAACTGGCGCGCGAGAACATTCAGGTGCAAACCCCGTTTGGAGCAGTAGCCGTCAAGATTGGCCGGCTCGATGGAGAAATCGTTCAATCCTCGCCGGAATATGAATCGTGCAAACAACTTGCCGCCCGCGCCAATGTTCCTTTGAAGGAAATCTATGCCGCGGCCATTAGGGGATTGGAAACTGAACCTGCTATCAAGGGATCGAAGTGATCACTGCCGAATTGCTGAGCCTGCTTTGCTGCCCGGAGACGCACCAGGACCTGCGGCTTGCCGATGCTGCGCTTCTGGAATCTCTGAACAGGCGGATTGCTTCGGGCACCCTTAAGAACCGGGCCGGACGCGCCGTGGAGAGCCGGCTCGAAGGCGGGTTGGTTCGAGCGGATGGCAAATGGCTTTACCCCATTACGGGCCAGATTCCCGTCCTGTTGATTGACGAGGCACTCGATCTGCGCCGCGAGGAGTGAGGCGCCGATCGCGTTTTGAACATGAGCCGGATGCCAAACCCAAGGCCGGCCCTAAAAGCCCCAGAGGGTTGGCGCAGTCCACGACGCTTCGCGCGGCCGGCGCCCGAAGGCGCGGCAGCGTCTTGGACTGCGGTGGGGCGCGCCGTTCATTTTCTCTTTACCCGATGAGCGTCATCCACTTTGGGGGCAGCAACCATTCCAACGAAGCGCACCGGCGATAGTGAAGCGATTCGGCCGACAGTTTGCACAAGCCCGCCTTCTTCATCACGATGGCGAGGTCGCTCTTGCCTGAAAGCAGCATGGAGATCAACTCACTGAGGTAAGGTTCGTGGCCGGCGAGCAGGACGTCTTTGGGAGCCGGCTCCCCTTCGGCGATGCGTCGAATCACAGTTCTGGCATCGCCACCCGGCGTCAGGGCGTCGCTTAATTCGAGCTTGTTGCGCGCGTGAAACACGTCGGCGACAATCTCAGCCGTCTGGCGCGCGCGCACGTAAGGACTCGACAGGATCAAGTCCAAAGAAACTTCCAAAGACTGCATCGCGCGAGCCACTTTACGGACCTTGCGCTCGCCCTCATCGGTCAGAGGCCGCTCGGAATCCTTGTGGATTGAAGCGACGCCGGCTTCTGCAGCGATACCGTGACGCAAAATGTACAGGTTCATACTCCTGCGATTTCAAAGCCCTTCCGGGCTGGTTGCTGGGGGGGGCCCCGCCGTCCGGCACAACTCCGCCGGCCTGGGGGTTCCTTCAGGGGCGCCGGCAGCAGCACAGTGTGGCTTGCCGGGAGCCGGCGCAACGTGCCAAAAGTCCAGGAGTTGGCCGGAAGCAGCCAAATAAACCCGGATGAGCCACCGGCGGCGGCGCAGCAGATCGAGCCGAAATGCGCGCGCCCCGGGCACCGTCTGTGTCTTGGCGGCGAATCTGTCCCAGGCGCGCAGGAGCATTTCAGCATCCTGAATTTCACCCATCATGGTTTGGTAGCGGTGCATGGCGGCCAGGAGCTTGTCGTTAGCCGAAGGCAAATAATGGGCCAGCATCTCGATCATGTAGCGGAATCTCTTGAAGGCCACGCGGGTGCGATGGATGGTCTCGGTATCCTCGCGTGTGATGCGTTCCTCTAATTCCTTGGTGTGGATAAAGGCACGAGCAACCGCGCGCTGAAGAATCAGATTTGGGTCGCTTGCTGGATGGTGCTGTTGCCAACGCCCAAGGTCTTCACGGGTGGCGGCGACCCATTTGCCCAGACGCCGGCTCTTGATTCGCTTGACCTCCTTGCGGGTCTGGTGGGTAAAACGCTCTTCACGCTTTTCGAGGTAACAGTGGAACTCTTCCGCCGCTGGAAAGGAGCGTTTCATCTTTGAGACTGTTGCCAACTGCACCTGGGTATCGCGCAAATCATCAAAGATATCCAGATGTCCCTTGAGGGCCGTTCGCGCTTTCTTGAGGTGGCCGGCAGCAAGAAACGGGGCCAGCAACTCGAGGATGGATAACAAACGGCGCGTTTCGACCCGAGACTCATGGACGGCTCCCTCAGAGAACTTCGCCTGACAGCGCCTGAGGCCTTTGCGATAGCGCTTCCACTGCTTTTTAAGGGTCAGGTCCAGGTGCCGGAAGGTCCTGGGGGGCAACGCGGGCGGATTTTGCCCGGGCCCGAGCATGCCATGCCCGTTGACGCCGCCCCCGTTGAAATGGGGTCCAGGGGCATTGGCGGCTGACTCTCCGGTTGTTTTGCTCACAGGCATTTGATGAGACCGTCTGCACGAACGGGAAGTTCAATGCTGAGGTGGTTATTAAACCCCGCCAAGATGCACAAAAACCCGCTGCTCGTCAAACTGGGGTTCTACGGACTCTAACCTTGATTGGCTTGATTTTTCCATCCCGTGGTTCAGCCACAACCGGTTCTGCAAAGCCCGGCCTTCCCGCCAGGGCGATAAACTCGAATTGGCTGCGCCGCGGCTTTTGTGGAGGGGAAAGCGCCGGGCGCCAGTAGGAGCCATCTGGCCGCAGGAACCGGGCTTTGGCATTATCGCTCAAAGAAACACCAAGGACCTCGTTGATGACTCGTTCCCGCAGAACACCGTCTTCGATGGGAAAGGCCAGTTCCAGGCGCCGGAAGAAATTGCGCGGGAGCCAATCGGCGCTGCTGATAAAGACTTGAGGTTGGCAGGCGTTCTCGAAGTAATAAACCCGGCTGTGTTCGAGGAACCGGTCCACAATGCTGCGCACGGTGATTGTTTCACTCAAACCGCTCATGCTGGGGCGCAGGCAGCAAATACCCCGGACGATGAGTTCGATTTGGACGCCTGCCTGGGACGCGCGGTAAAGGGCCTCGATGATCTGGCGCTCGGCCAGCGAGTTGAGTTTGGCCACAATCCGGGCCGGCAAGCCCTGACGGGCGTTCTCGGCCTCGCGCTCGATGAATTGGAGCAGGCGTTCGTGCAATTCGAAAGGGGCGACGAGTAGCTTGCGCATCGGCTGGAACTGGCAAATGCCCGTCAGGAGATTGAAAAAATTGGTGGTGTCTTCACCGAAATCGGGCCGGCAGGTGAGCAGGCCCAGGTCGGTATAAAGCCGGGCGGTAGTGGGATTGTAATTGCCGGTAGCCAGGTGCACGTATCGGCGGATTTCGCGTCCTTCGCGGCGAACAACCAGGCAGCTTTTGGCGTGAATCTTATAGCCGACCAGCCCGTAAACCACATGCACCCCTGATTCTTCGAGCTGGCGAGCCCATTGGATGTTATTCGCTTCGTCAAAGCGCGCCCTCAACTCCACCACCGCTGTCACCTGTTTGCCATTGCGCACCGCGTTTTCCAAGGCGCCGATAATCCGGGGGTCGCCCCCGGTGCGGTAGAGGGTTTGTTTGATAGCCAGCACGTCGGGGTCAGAGGCCGCCTGCTCCAGAAAGGCCACAATGCTGCTGAAGTTCTCATAGGGATGATGCAGCAGGATGTCCCGTTCACGAATCGCGGCAAATAAATCGGGTTGGTCCCGCAACGGGGCGGCGACAGGGGCCACAAAGGGCGGGTCGCGCAGTTCGGGCGAATGGTCCCCTTCATAGAGGGTCATGAGCAGGGTCGGGTTAAGCGGCCCATCAATCAGGTAAAGGTCCTCCTCGCCCACGCGGAGGGTCTTCAGGAGCGCCTCGCGAATATACGCGGGGCAATCCTGGTCCACCTCTAGCCGGACGGCATCGCCTTTGCGGCGGTTGTGCAGCTCGTTTTCAACCGCTTTGAGCAAGTTGGCCGTCTCCTCCTCGTCAATGTAGAGTTCGCTGTTGCGCGTGACGCGGAAAGCCCAGTGCCCGAGGATTTTGGTGCCGGGAAACAAATCGGCGAGGTGATGGCCAATAAGCCGGCCGAGGTAAACATAATCGCGGCGTCCATCGGCTCGAGGGAGCCGGACCATTCGGGGAAGGATGCGCGGGATTTGGACAACGGCCAGGTGTTTGAGTATTTCCTGACTGCGCGGCATCTCTAGGCGCACGATCAAGTTAAGGGATTTGTTGAGCAGTTGCGGGAAGGGATGCGCCGGGTCGATGGCCAAAGGTGTCAGCACCGGGCGGACCTGATTGAGATAGTATTCTTCGAGCCAATGGGCATCGCTGGGCTCGATAGAATCGAGTTCCAGGATGCGAATGCCGCTGGCGTCCAGGGCGGGCTTGAGCTGCTTTCGCCAGCCATCATACTGGTCGTGAACCATCAGGCGGACCCGGCGCGTAATGGCGCGGAAGGTTTCCGTGGCGGTCAGTCCGTCCACGCTTCGCTCGACGACGTCGCTTTCCATCTGCTGTTTGAGGCCGGCAACACGGACCTCGAAGAACTCATCGAGGTTGGAGCTGACGATGCAGAAGAATTTCAGCCGTTCGAGAAGCGGGTTATTGGGGTCCAAGGCTTCATCGAGCACACGCTGGTTGAACTCCAGCCAGCTCAACTCCCGGTTCAGGAAGTGAGCCGGGCTGAATTCAACCGCCTTTGCTTTCGATGATGTCACCTCGCCAGCGTAGCCAATGAGCCAGCCGGTGGAAAGTTACATCTGGCCCTCTCCCCGTCCGCAGGGAGAGGCCGGCAACATGCAGAAAGAAACAGGAGGAAACGGAGGGACCGGAGATTTTTGAAGCACTTTTGTGGGCAACGGAGGCATAAACGGGGCCTCACCATTCAGTGACCAGCCACAAGGGTGAAAGACACAGCTTTGCTTCCTGTTCACGCCTCCGTTTTCTGATACGGTTCAAACTGAATCGTTACGGTTAAGGCTGGAGTATCTGCAAGGCGTATTCGGGCGAGATGGCGCTATCGGGCTTGGGTTTGCCCAGGGAATTGTATTCGAAATCGAATTTATAATGGTAATGGACCAGGGTGGCATCGCCAGGCACGGAGACCAGGCCCTCCCAACGGTTGGTCATCATGGGGATGGGCCGCATGGGGAAGGATTCGCTGCCCATAACAATTTGGGGATGAATGCTCTCCCAACGGAGACTCTGCTGGCGGGTGTCCAGCGCCACCTCGACCGGATAAACGTTGTTCGGGTTGCGAACCTGTTGCTGCGGAGTCAAATTGGTAAAAGTGGTTGTGCAGCCCGCCAGCAACAGCGGGACGCCAGCCAACACCAGAAATTTCTTCAACATGGCTTGCAGCGTGTCAAAGCGGTCTGTCCTTGTAAAGGCTATTTCACCGCTCCGCCTTTTGCGTTTGACCCCGATTGTGAAAGAAGGTTAGGTTGCTCGTTCTTGAAGTAGATTGAATTTATGTTTGGAACGATTCGAAAGCATCAGACCTGGCTGTGGGCAGTCATTATCACCATAACGGTGATCAGCTTTGTCATTTTTTTCTCGCCCTACTCGAAAATGAACGGCACCACCCGCTCGGCGGGCAACCTCGGTTCGATCAATGGCCAGGCCATTAGCGAGCAGGACTTTCGCCAAGCCCAGGCCGAGGTCGCTCTGCACTATTTTCTCAGGACCCACCACTGGCCGGGCGAGGACAGGCGCTCGGGGTTTGATGAAGAGGCGGAGACCTATAAATGGCTGGTCCTGGTGAACAATCAGGAAAAGATGGGGATTCATGTCGGAGAAGACGCGGCGGCGGATATGGCGCGCCAACTGATGCGTCCCTTTGAATCGCTGGGCATCACCTCGCCGATGGATTTCGTCCACCGGGTATTGGAACGGCAAGGTTTGACTGTGGCAGATTTTGAACGGTTTGTGCGGCACTTTGTAGGCATCCAGGAAATGATAGGCACGATTGGGTTGAGCGGGGAACTGATTACCCCTCAAGACGCGAAGGCCTTTTATATAAGGCAATCGCAGGAAATGGCGACGGAGGCCGTGTTCTTCAACGCTTCGAATTACCTGGCTGGTATCACGGTGCTGCCCGAACAGGTGGCGCAGTACTATTCCAATCGCGTCGCCAATTATGCCATCCCGGAACGCGTCCAGGTCCGTTACGTCCGCTTTGATGTCAGCAATTACCTGGCCCAGGCCCAAGTCCAGTTGAGCACCAATCTCAATTCCCTGATCGAGGAGAATTATCAGCGGATGGGCAGCAACTATTTCGCCGGGGCCAAAACCCCTGAGGAATCCAAAGCCAAAATCAAAGAGCAACTGCTCCATAACCAGGCCCTGAACGACGCGCGCAAGAAAGCCCTCGATTTTGCCAACGTCCTGTTTGATTTAAAACCGGTTCGGCCAGAGAATTTGCAGGAGCTGGCCCGGAGCAACGAATTGACCGTCCAAGTGACGGCGCCCTTTTCACGCGAAGAGCCGCCCAAGGACCTGGACGTGGGGGCGGATTTCACAAAAACCGCTTTCGATCTGACGCCGGACGATCCATTTGCGGGTCCGCTGCTTGGTGAGGATGGGGTGTATGTCATCGCCTATGACAAGCGGCTGCCACACGAGATACCCCCGCTGGACCAAGTCCGCCCTAAGGTAGTGGAAGATTATCGTCATGAGCGGGCTGTGCAGTACGCGCGGCAGGCGGCCAGCAGCTTTGATCAAAGTCTGACCAACGGTTTGGCGCGCGGGCAAGGTTTTACCAATCTCTGCGCGGCAGCCAGCCTGAAGCCAATCGAGTTGCCCTCCTTCTCGATCAGCACGCGGTCAGTGCCCGAGGTTGAAGACTTAATAGATTTAGACAGGCTTAAGCAGGCGGCCTTCAGCACGCCTCCGGGGACCGCCAGCAACCCCATCCTCACCAGCCAGGGGGCGATGGTCCTTTACGTAAAAGAGAAGCTGCCCATCGACCAGGAAAAAATGCAAACCCAGTTGCCAGCCTATCTGGCTTCTTTGCGCCGGACCCGGCAGGAAGAGGCCTTTAACGAATGGTTCAGCCGGGAATACACCAAGCAACTGAGGGACGGTTTGCGCGACACCCCCGTAGGGCAGCCTCAACGGCAGCCCCCAACGCTGGGCAGCGCAGGCGCCAAATCGTAGTCCGGCTGGCCCCTAATTGGATATGAGGACTCGCGTGAGGCTCATCTTGTTATGAGCAATGCCCTGGCCACCCCGGTACAGGCCGCGCCTCAAGCGCCGCCAACGACTCGCAGGCTGATGTCGCTGGATGCCCTGCGCGGCTTTGACATGTTCTGGATTGTCGGGGGCGAAGAGCTCATCCACGGACTGCGCAAAGGCTGGCCTTCCGGTCTGTCGCGCTTCCTGGACCGCCAAATGGACCACTCGCCCTGGGTCGGTGTGCGGTTCTATGATCTGATCTTCCCTCTGTTCGTTTTCATTGTGGGGGCGTCGATCGTCTTCTCCCTCACCCGCATGGTCCAGCAACGCGGCAAAGCCGGCGCCCTGAAACGGGTGCTGGTCCGCAGCGTTGTTCTTTACCTGTTCGGACTGCTGGTTTATGGCGGGTTGTCGAAGGGCTTTGATCAAATCCGGTGGATGGGGGTTCTCCAACGCATTGCGTTGTGTTACTTCTTCACCAGCGTCATCTTTATGAGCTTTCGCCTTCGCGGGATGCTCGTCACGTGCGCCTGCCTGCTGCTGGGTTATTGGGCGCTGACCGCTTTGGCGCCCCTTCGCGATTTCAATCTCGAAACTCGTCACCTCGAAGCCCTCCAGCTCACACCCGACAGCCCCGAAACACGGACCCGATTTCTCGCGACAACAAACATGGTCAAAGGGCGCTTTGACGACGGCCTGAATCTGACGCAGCAGATTGATTTTCTTTACCTGCCAGGCCATCGCTGGGACGGGGCCTATGATCCGGAAGGCATCCTGAGCACGCTGCCGGCTATCGGGACGTGCCTGCTGGGCGTCTTCGCCGGGTTGCTCCTCAAGAGCGGCAGCGTGTCAGACCAGAAAAAAGTGCTCTGGCTGCTTGGCGCCGGGGTGGCCGCAGTCTGCGTTGGATTTTTGTGGGGAACGCAGTTTCCCGTGATCAAGAAGATTTGGACTTCTTCCTACGTCCTGGTTGCGGGCGGTTATGCCTGTCTTTTCCTGGGCGCCTTTCATCAAATCATCGAGGTCTGGCAATGGCGCAAGTGGTGCATCCCATTTGTCTGGATTGGGATGAACCCGATCACCATTTACCTGGCCTTTCACCTCATCAGCTTCTCGGATTTCGCGCAATTGGTCGTTGGAGGCCCGGTCCAAAAGGCCCTGGCACCGTGGGGCGACCTGGTCATGGCCATTGCCGTTGTCGGCTTGATGTTTCCCGTGGTCAGATTTCTTTATCAGCGAAAAATTTTCCTGCGAGTGTAACGGGCCTCGTGGAACTGGGCCTTCCGGCAGCGTCGTTACTTGGAAGGACCCGGCCCTCTAATTGCCTCGTTGGCGCTGCCGCGGCGGTAGCCTTGGAGGTCGAGTGTGACGTGCGCATAACCCACTTGTTTCAGGGCCTCGGTGATTTTTACCGATACCCCATCAGCCAGGAACTTGGCCAATTCGTTGGGACCCACTTCAATCCGGGCCAGATGAAGCAGCACTGGCTGGGCAGTGCCCGTTGCAGTCCCTGCTCGCCCCAACTCGTGATGGCGCACGCGCACATCGTAAAATCCCAAATCACGCAGAACATTCTCCGCTCGCTCGATCATCGAAAGCTTTTCCGGCGTGACCGCTTCGCCATACGGGATGCGGGAACTAAGACAAGCCATCTGGGGCTTGTCGGCTGTTGGGAGGCCGAGTTGGGCGGAGAACTTGCGAATGTCACTTTTGGTGAGACCGGCTTCTTTGAGGGGCGCACGCACCTGGAATTCGGCTGCCGCCTGGGCACCAGGCCGGTAATCGCCGAGGTCGCTTGCATTTTCACCATACGCGATGACGGCGCAGCTCTCGGCCCTGGCTAGCGGCGCCAGTTCGGTGAACAGCTCGTGTTTGCAGAAATAACAGCGATTATTGGGGTTCGCGAGGTATTCGGGGTTCTCGAATTCACGGGTGCGAATCACGCGCACGGGAAAATCGAACTGCGCGGCCAAAGCGAGGGCTTCATCGAGTTCGCGCCGGGGGAGGCTGGGAGAATCCGCGATGGCGGCGATGGAACGTTCAGCGAGCACTTTGTGCGCCATATACGCCAGGAAAACTGAATCGACGCCGCCCGAATACGCCACCAGGCACGACCCGTACGACCGAAGCAGTACGCGCAATTCTTCAAGTTTGTCCGAAGCCACACCTGGAAAATGGCATCTTTCAGCCCGAGTGTCCAGCCATAGCCGGGGCAGCTAAAAAGATTGACGATAGAAGGGGGTTCCTCCAAACTGTGGCATGACACGCAACAGTTTAGGAGGCCGCCTTTCGTTTGTACGGGTTTCGCAATTGCCCGGGGTTCTCTTCCTCGTGGCTTCGGTCGTTGTGCCGTGCGGTTTTTCTCAGACGCCAGACTCGTTCAATCCTGGAGTGACCGGTTCCATGGGTGTCGTGTATTCCGTGGCAGTACAGCCGGATGGCAAGGTCCTGGTGGGGGGCAATTTCACGTCAATGGCGGGGGCTGCCACGGTACTTCCTTGGCCGGGTTGGGCCGGATGGAGCACCGGACGTGACCTTCAGTCCTTTTGATGCCCTCGGAAGCACGGTGAACTGTATCGCCGTGCAAGCAGACGGCATGATTCTGCTGGGCGGGAGCTTTAAATCGATATGCGGCCAAGCTCGCAGCTATCTGGCCCGGCTCAAAGCCGACGGGAACCTGGACAGCTCGTTAAACGCCAGCCCGGATTCCTCTGTGAATGCTCTGGTCGCCCAGCCGGATGGGAACTTATTGGTTGGAGGAGCTTTCACCAATATTAACGGCCAATCCAGGACCTTTCTTGGGCGAATCGGGGGTGATGGGACTCTGGATGCTTCTTTTAATCCCACGCTGGACGGGGGCGTGAGGTCCATCGCGCTACAGACCAATGGCTCGGTTGTGCTTGGCGGGGATTTTGCAACGGTCAACGGTGCCCCATGCGGCCAACTATGTCGGTTGAAAACCGACGGGACCCTGGACACCGGCTTCCTGGGTACCGTCGGTGGCCGGGTCTGTGCCGTGGCCGTTCAGGCCGATGGAAAGGTCCTGGCCGGCGGTTTATTCACAAATTTGGACGGCTTAACCCAAGCCCATCTGGGCCGCTTGAATGCCGATGGTTCTCTGGATTCAGGTTTCAACCCGGCTTGCAACGGAACCGTCTATTCGCTCGCTTTGCAAGCGGATGGCAAGATCATCGTAGGCGGCTTTTTCACGGCTATTGGAGGGCAATCGCTGACGAACCTGGCGCGTCTCAATACAGACGGCACAGCCGACCCCAGCTTCACTGCGGCCAGCGGGCTGACCTTTGCGCTGGCCCTCCAACAAGACGGCAAGCTCATTGTCGCCGGATTGTTCAGCAAGCTGGCGGGACAAAGCCGGACCAATATTGGACGGCTAACCAACCCCGATGTCCCCAGCGAGTCCCTGGCCTCAGATGCGACAACCATCCATTGGTTGCGCGGTGGCGCCTCTCCCGAGATTTCCCAAGCGAGTTTTGAAGTTTCGACGAATGCCGGCGCCAACTGGCAGAGCCTGGGAGCAGGCAGCCGAGTCCCGGGCGGGTGGCAAATCACAGGCTTAGCCCTGCCGGCGAACGCGAATGTTCGCGCGCTCGGCACCGTTGTGGGCGGGAATGGAAATGCATCGAGTTGGCCTGTCGAGCTGACCGCCGGGCCGCCGCTGATAACGATGCAACCGAGCAGCCTCGTGGTCAGCACCGGGGCGACGGCCATTTTCAGCGTTGGGGCTGAAGGAAGCCCGGCTCTGTCGTATCAATGGCGCAAGGACGGCGCGAATCTGGCCGGGGCAACCGGGAGTTCGTTGATGCTATCCAATACGGGACCGTCAGTTATCGGCAGCTACGATGTAGTAGTAACCAACTCGTTGGGGGCGGTCGTCAGTTCGAGCGGCGTTCTGGTTTTGGCGGCACGGGCAACCGCTGATTCTTTTGCTCCCCATCTGCCCCAGGTATTGACGGGCCAGGCCCTCGCGGTGGCCGACGATGGCAAGGTTCTTGCCGTCATTACTACGTCAGGTTTACCAGACTACAGCTATTTGGCCCGATTCAATCCTGACGGTTCCACAGATGCCGGTTTCGGTTCCACAAATCTCAGTTTCAGTTTCCAACCAAATAATCTCATCTCATCCATTGCGATTCAGGAGGACGGTAGCATCCTGGTTGGAGGTTATTTTACCACTTTCAATGGCCAATCCCGCGCAACCCTCTGCCGCCTCAGCCCGCAGGGTGTGCTGGATAGCTCGTTCAATCCCAGCACCGACGGACAGGTGGACTGCCTCGCCTTGCAGGCCGATGGCCGTATCCTTGTCGGGGGCTTCTTCAAAACCGTCAACGGACAGGCCCAGACCAACCTCGTCAGGTTCAACAGCGATGGGACTCTTGATGCCTCGTTCACACCGGTAGTAAATGGAACCGTGTCTTTCCTGGCGCTCCAGAGCGACGGTAGCATTCTGGCAGCAGGCTCCTTCTCCTCGGTGAACGGGCAGTCCCGCACCGGGCTGGCTCGTCTGTTTGCTGATGGAAGTCTCGATGCAACATTTAATCCCGTGGTGGCGGGGCGCATTAATGCCTTGGCGATTCAGGCGGATGGCCGGATTATCCTGGGCGGGAACATCGCAGCGCTTGCCGGACAGGCCCGGAACAATATCGGGCGGCTTAACCCCGATGGCACTCTCGACACGACGTTCAATCCCGGCTCGGATGTCATGATCAACACCTTCGCCTTGCAGGCAGACGGAAAGCTCCTGGTGGGTGGGAGCTTCTTTAGCCTCGCAGGCCGGATTAGTGAGCTGGGCCGCCTTAACCCGGATGGCAGCGTGGACTCGACTTTTAGCCCGGGCGTTGCCGGTCCGGTTCAATGCATCATTGTGCAGCCCGATGGAAAAGCCCTGGTTGGCGGAGGCTTCAGGTCTCTGGGAGGGCAGCCGCGGTCGTATATTGGCCGGTTGAACGCGACAGACCCGGCTAGGCAAAGCCTTGCCTTGAGCGGTGCGGGCCTTGCCTGGATGCGTGGGGGCACCTCGCCCGAAACCTGGCGCGTCTCTTTCGATGCCACAACGAATGGCTTGAATTGGTTGAATTTGGGAAGCGGCACGCGCATCTCCGGGGGCTGGGTGCTGGCTGCCCCGGCCCTTGCGCCTGGAGCCACAGTTCGCGCGCGCGGGTTTGTGCTCAACCAAGGGACTGCGGGATGGTTCCTGGAAACCTGGCTGTTCCAGCAACCTTTAACGATTCTGGTCAATGAAGGCCATTTTGAGCCTGGGCCGGGCGGGTTTGGCTTTAACCTGGCGGGCAGCCCCGGTCAACAAGCGGTCATTGAAAGCTCCACGGATTTGATCAACTGGACCGCCCTTTCTACGAACTCGAGAGGGGTCAGCCCTTTCTTCTTCAGTGACCCTGGATGGACCAATTACCCGCTTCGATTTTATCGGGCCTGGTCGCCTTGAGCCAAGACAAGTTTCTCGGAGTACGCGTGATGCATGCATAAAATACCAGGAACATCGACGCGATCCCAACTGGCGCCTAGCGGTTGCTGCATATGTGCGCCAGAAGCGACGATTTCCTCATTAGCAGCCGTGAACAAAGAAATCTTCACATCTGAGAAAGACGATCACGATGAGCTGAATTGTCCTGCCTGCGGAAACGTGCAGATGGAGCATTTCAATTATGCGGACACCAGCGGGATTATTCTGCACAA